>NZ_ASXX01000041.1:0-5234 GCF_001526505.1 Agrobacterium sp. D14 | reverse complement strand
GCGCCATATATGAGGCAGAGGCTGTGCTGAACGAAATTGAATCGCCAATCTAGAGAAAATGACTGGAAGCGGATGATCTTATTTTGGGTTTACAGTGTCTTATGTCTGTTGTTCGGCTTCGTGCATGCTCGATAACCGGCTTGCATGAGGAGCCTCAATGCGAGCAGGTACAGGCGCTCCGCGCGATGTGTCGATGGTTGACACTCTTCATTGCTGGTACTATTTCCATCGCGAGAAAGAGGCGTTGACGCACATTATTGCGCTTTCGAAATTTTTCGATGAGGCGATATTGGGTCGCGACACAAGGTGCTGCATCGACTGTTATAGTCGAAATCAATCGTGAATGGTTTCGCTGCTGCGTAAGATGATGAAGTTGTCGTCAACTTATCAAGTCGGGTAGTTTCGGTTTAAATAAGGAAATCTCCGTGATCATATCTTTTCTCTCGCCGAACGACAATAAACTGTTGCATCGGCTTTTCAGGGAAAATTTTAAGAAACATGCCCGATGGTACATTGTTTCAATCGCTGCCATGCTTGTTGTCGCTCTTACGACGTCGCTTAGCGCGTGGGTCATGCGCGATATTGTTAATAGCGTATATCTGAAACGCGGTTTCGACGTTGTTCTGGAAATCGCATTCGCTGTAGCCGCGATTTTCATTATTAAAGGCTTGGCGACGTTTGTACAAAGTTATTATCTCAGCAAGGCTGGCAATAGCATTGTCTCCGAGCAGCAGCGCAAGATTTACGATCGACTTTTGAAGCAAGGGGTGTCCTTTTTTCAGAATATGCCGTCGTCAGAGTTGCTTGTCCGCGTAACCTATAACGCGCAAGCTGCTCGAAACGTAATCGACACAATTGTTACATCTTTCGTACGCGATCTTTTTTCTCTTCTTGGTTTGATTATCGTGATGTTTGCCCAGAATTTTCTTCTGAGCGCGATATCGATGATCGTTGGGCCGGCGGCTATCTTTGGCGTGCGCATGGTCCTGAAGCGTGTTCGCAAGATCATGGAAGCTGAATTGGCTTCGATCGGCGAGATTATTAACGTCGTTCAGGAGACGAGCGTAGGCGTTCGCGTCATCAAGGCGTTTTCTCTTGAGAAGCTGATGCTCAAGCGCATGAACAAGGCCGTCTCGGATGTAGAGCAACGGTCAAACGGCATCGCAAAGCTTGAAGCTGCGACAAGCCCGATAATGGAGACGCTGTCCGGTATTGCGATTGCCATTGTGATTGCAGTCTCAGGCTATACCGTGCTTGAAAAGGGAGGGTCGCCTGGTGACTTGATGTCTTTCATCACAGCCCTTCTATTGGCCTATGAGCCCGCGAAACGCCTTGCCCGCATGCGTGTTACGATCGAAGGTGGGATGATCGGCGTTCGCATGATGTTTGAAGTTTTGGATGCTCCGCTCACGCTGACCGAGAAGAAAGACCCTGTGGCTCTTCCCAAAACAAGCGGCGATGTCGAGCTGAAGAATGTAAGTTTTGAATATATTTCAGGCCAGCCTGTATTGAACGACGTTGACGTTGTCTTCGAGGGAGGCAAGATGACTGCGTTGGTCGGCCCTTCCGGCAGTGGCAAATCTACCATCATTAATCTTATCATGCGTCTTTACGATCCGCAGACCGGCGCCATCGTCGTCAACGGAGTGGATTTGCGCGACGTTTCTTTCGCGAGCCTGCGTGAACATATGTCCTATGTCGGGCAGGAGACTTTCCTGTTCTCAGGAACAATTCGACACAATATTTCCGTCGGCCGTGATGATGCGAGTGAAGAAGAGATTATCGCCGCTGCCAAGGCCGCAAATGCTCATGATTTTATCATGAGCATGCCCGGAGGATATGACACGGTTCTCGGCGAGAACGGTTCCGGATTGTCCGGCGGCCAGAGGCAGCGTGTGGCCATAGCGCGTGCGATGCTCCGTGATGCTGACATCCTGATACTTGATGAGGCGACGAGCGCGCTGGATTCGGAATCTGAGGCTCTGGTGCGCGACGCGCTTGAGCGCCTGACCCAAAACAAGACGTCCATCGTCATTGCTCACAGACTGTCCACAATCAATCGTGCGGACAAGATCGTCGTCATGGACAAGGGTCAGGTTGTCGAACAGGGTAGTCGGCGTGAACTGCTTGCCAATGAGGGACTCTATAAACGCCTCCACAGCATCCAGTTTGAAACCGATGTCGCCTAGCCATTAGACAGCAAAGCCAACTGGAAAAGTGTGCGAGAGTCTGCTCTTGTGATTTTTCCGGTTGGTTTGCCGCATTCGGGGTGCATGGTAGCCGGCTGATTTTGAGAATGTCGTTGGTTTGCGAGAATTGTGAGTAACGCAGTATGGCTGATGTGTTTTTTGATCTTTCAGAGTTGTTTTTGAACTCGAAGATTAAATTCAAATATTATGGAATTGCGCGAACCGTTATGGAGGTTGCGTACGAATTAAGTCTCATTGATAAAAATATTCGCTATGTGATCTATTCTCCTCTTCATCGCCGGTTTTTCGAGGTGTTTCCTCGTGTTGGAGAGCAATCGTCCACGGGCGTGCTCGATCCAAATGTTCCCGATTCCGCAACGCCTTTGCGCTTACGTCAGAATAATTACAACAAGAACAATTTCCTGAAAGGCTGGGCTTACAAGCTTGCGCACAAGTGGGCTGATTTCATTAATGCCAAACGATGGGCGACCATTGGAGCAGGAGCGGTAAAAGAGGTCGATCTTCAGGGGCAGATATTGGTTGCTCTCGGCCGACCCAAGATCATCTCCGATTATCTTTTAGCGCTTCAAAATGAGGGAGTTCAGCTGAAATTTGTGCCGCTTCTTCATGATATGATTCCCTTGCACAATTTCAGCCACCGCAACCAGTTTTCATTTCCGAAGAATTTTCTTCATGACAACTGCGTTGTGATGAGTGCTGCTTCACTCATACTGACGAACTCTGAATTCACGGCGTCGGAAGTTCGGCACTTTTCGCAAAAGGGCACCTTGCCACCGGCTGAAAAAGTTATCGCAGTTCCGCTCTGCCATGAACTGCGCTCAACCTCCGAGCCTGTCGAGAAGACTACATCTCTGTCCCGCTATCTATTGTGTGTCGGTGCGTATAACGGACGGAAGAATCTTGAATGCGTGGTGGAGGCCATGCTGAATCTGCATGAAAGCGGATTGAATGGCCCGGACTTGATTCTGGCCGGCGCGCGTCGCAAACGCGTGGAAAAATTTATAAAAGACGAACGCTTTGCCCCGTTGCAGGGAAAAATCCATTTTATCTTCGATCCAAATCAAGCGGAGCTGGAACGTCTTTATCGAAACGCTTTTGCACTAGTTTTGCCCAGCAGAATGGAAGGTTGGGGATTGCCGGTCAGTGAAGCGCTTTGGTGTGGTGTTCCGGCAATGGCGGCTGATGTACCTGCATTGCGTGAAGCGGGCGGTGACCTGGGCTTGTATTTCGATCCGGATCGGCCCACCGAATTGGCCGAGATCATCAAGGACCTATGGACGGACCCTGAAAAATACCACGCTTTGACCGCGAAGATCGCTCTGCAGAAACCTAATATGCGGAAATGGCGTGATGTCGCAATTGAAATACTTCAGGCGACCCGTACCGTATGAGATGTTCGAATGTTTTTAGTGGGTGAAGAATAGCGCCACACCAACGGGTGTGTCGGAAGCTGTTTTGAGATAGTTATTTTCGCTAACGTCGACAAACTCCCTCTTCGCTCGCGTTACGCTCGTCGAGCCAATGCGATGCCTAGCAAAGAGGAAGATCCGCTGAGGGGATGCCGAAATGCGCCGGCCGGAAGGGCCTTCTTACTTCAGATTGGGGAAAGAAGGCCTCTGCAAATCCTGGGTCAATCTAGCTACAAGGCGGGTAAATCTGGCCAGATGGTTTTGGCAAGTCGAGCTCCTGCCGTTCTGGGGTCTTCCTTCATATGATAAATAGGTGTCTCGAGGTCTCTGGCGATGCCCAAGGCTTTTTCATCGTTTACACCGGCCGTTACTGTGGTGATGCCCAAAGCGTCAGCTATCAGAATGCCGTGGGTTCGATTTGAAATGAAGATGTCATTGGCACGGTAGGCGTCAATCAAGCTGTCCAGCGATGTACCCCCATCGACAATATCGATGTTGCCTCCAAACTTGCTGAATAGATACTCAGCAATCATCGCCTCATTCGAGGCTGGGTGCGATAGATGTCGACACTGGACAACATAGTTTAAAGTCAGTGCTTCCGGAGCAAAATGATTTATGGTTGCAAGAAACTCATAGTACCACTCTAGGCTGCATTCCCCAAAATTGTGGAAGTTAAATCCTATTCTACGGATATCCGATGCGGGAGCGTTTCTGCTGTATTTGTCCAAAATGAAGGTTGCGAGCTTATCTTTTTCGATGCCTGGCGTAATTCCAAGCTCACGACAGAGTTTTTGGGACTGAGAGTCTCTAACGGTTAATAGATCTAGCTGTCTCGTAAATTCGATGAATTTCTCGGAATTCTTGAGAGCAACATCGCTGTCCACATGAACACATCTCGCCTCTATAGATCCAGACGTCATTTTTATGCGAGTTGCAATTTTTATCAGACAGTCGAGTTGCTCTACCGACCATATGAAGCTGCCGCCACATATTATGACTTTGAAGTTGGCATAGTCCTGTTCCACTGCCTGTTGGAAAGAAACAAACTCCGCTCCATCAAGGAAAGGCATTGGAGAAAAACCAATCTGCATAACAGGTTGATAAATCTTCGAAAAAGCCAATGCTAAATAATCATCCCCTCGGTTTCCAACTCCGAACGCCCCTACAAACGCAATTTTTTGATTTTCCATATTCTATTTTAGTCCATGTTATTTTTCATCCTATATCGAGCGAAAAAATGAGGGGTACCACCTCTTAAATATCCCCCCTGATTAATTACCGTTCTGCCGTTCGACGCGGGAGAAATTTGGTTGTGTCAGAAGTCTGAATATCTCCTGGATTTTAAGCCTCTTGTCTCACAGAACCGAGTAAGGAGGCTTTGATATAGGGGCCGATTAGTTTGCGACCCGGTGTGGTTGCAGTGGGGGCTTGGCTGCGAAGATCTCCCCATCGTCAGTTTAGTGCGTTGTCAACTTCCAATGCGGGCCCATTGTGGACAGGTTGTTCTAGCATTTGAAGCGCGGCTTCTTGTTCTATAAAGAGGAGCGAATTGAGATTTCCGAAAGGTATAGTAATGACAGCAATGGTTCGAAAGATCACGCCGGTTCTTCTGGCT
>NZ_ASXX01000040.1:2500-6426 GCF_001526505.1 Agrobacterium sp. D14 | reverse complement strand
TGGTTGCGGGGGCAGGATTTGAACCTGCGGCCTTCAGGTTATGAGCCTGACGAGCTACCGGGCTGCTCCACCCCGCGTTGATGGTTTTATTATAGCATAAAGGCCGCATTTGCGGCCTTTTGATTTGGGCTTTTTGCCCCTTTTGTGAGTGAGAAGATTTTGTGTTGCGTTTTGCAGACCTGGCAGCGACCTACTCTCCCGCGTCTTGAGACGAAGTACCATTGGCGCTGGGGCGTTTCACGGCCGTGTTCGGAATGGGAACGGGTGCAGCCGCCCCGCGATAACCACCAGGTCGGCAAAACGCAACATATGTTCATGCGGAACGCATGAACATATGTTGCTCTTTATTGGATTGGCATGCCTTATCCCGTTCGCTTGTCGCTCACGGGGGACGCCAATCGGCCATACGGTCACCTCTGATATGAGGGACCAGGTGGCCAAAGCAACCTAGTTCATGTTTTCACATGACTGTTGTTTTCGAGAAGCTGGAGAGCCGAAGCTCTATTTAACACGTCTTCTGTAACCCGTCCGTATTCCGCCTTTGCTCGACAGCGAGCGAGGCAGCCATACAGACCAGAGGTCGTCGCGCTCTGTGGCGCGGCCCGTCCGGAGCCCTTCGGGCGTCAGGACAGAACAGATGTCATCGAACTGTGTTCGATGAACATATTCAATGGGAACGAAGAAGTCGATCGAGCTATTAGTAACGGTAAGCTTCACACATTGCTGTGCTTCCACACCCGTCCTATCGACGTGGTCGTCTTCCACGGCTCTGATAGGGAACACTCGTTTTCAGGTTGGTTTCCCGCTTAGATGCCTTCAGCGGTTATCCATTCCGTATATAGCTACTCTGCTATGCCCTTGGCAGGACAACAGATCCACCAGAGATACGTCCATCCCGGTCCTCTCGTACTAGGGACAGATCCTGTCAATATTCCTACACCCACGGCAGATAGGGACCGAACTGTCTCACGACGTTCTGAACCCAACTCACGTACCGCTTTAAATGGCGAACAGCCATACCCTTGGGACCTGCTCCAGCCCCAGGATGCGATGAGTCGACATCGAGGTGCCAAACAACCCCGTCGATATGGACTCTTGGGGGTCATCAGCCTGTTATCCCCGGCGTACCTTTTATCCGTTGAGCGATGGCCCTTCCACACGGGACCACCGGATCACTATGACCGACTTTCGTCTCTGCTCGACTTGTCAGTCTCGCAGTCAGGCTAGCTTATGCCATTGCACTCGACGACCGATTTCCGACCGGTCTGAGCTAACCATCGCGCGCCTCCGTTACTCTTTCGGAGGCGACCGCCCCAGTCAAACTACCCACCATACACTGTCCCGGATCCGGATAACGGACCGCGGTTAGACATCCACGAAGATAAGGGTGGTATTTCAAGGATGGCTCCACAGAAACTGGCGTCCCTGCTTCAAAGCCTACCACCTATCCTACACATGCCTTGGCGAATGCCAGTGTAAAGCTATAGTAAAGGTGCACGGGGTCTTTCCGTCTGACCGCAGGAACCCCGCATCTTCACGGGGAATTCAATTTCACTGAGTCTATGTTGGAGACAGCGGGGAAGTCGTTACGCCATTCGTGCAGGTCGGAACTTACCCGACAAGGAATTTCGCTACCTTAGGACCGTTATAGTTACGGCCGCCGTTTACTGGGGCTTCAGTTCAGAGCTTGCACCCCTCCCTTTAACCTTCCAGCACCGGGCAGGCGTCAGACCCTATACGTCGTATTGCTACTTCGCAGAGCCCTGTGTTTTTGATAAACAGTCGCTACCCCCTGGTCTGTGCCACCCCATCATACTTGCGTACAAAAGGGTCACGCTTCTTCCGAAGTTACGCGTGCAATTTGCCGAGTTCCTTCAACATAGTTCTCTCAAGCGCCTTGGTATACTCTACCTGACCACCTGTGTCGGTTTCGGGTACGGTCTATACGGTGGAGCTATTTCCTGGAACCTCTTCGCCGCCCAACCAATCCAATAAGGTTGAACAACACACGAGATCCGTCACTACCACCAGGCCCACGAATATTAACGTGGTTCCCATCGACTACGCGTGTCCGCCTCGTCTTAGGGGCCGGCTAACCCTGCTCAGATTAACTTTAAGCAGGAACCCTTGGTCTTTCGGCGAGGGAGTCTCTCACTCCCTTTATCGTTACTCATGTCAACATTCGCACTTCCGATATCTCCAGCAGCCCTCACGGGTCCGCCTTCACAGACTTACGGAACGCTCCGCTACCACTTGCATTACTGCAAATCCTCAGCTTCGGTGCATGGCTTTAGCCCCGTTACATTTTCGGCGCAAAGACCCTTATTTAGACCAGTGAGCTGTTACGCTTTCTTTAAATGATGGCTGCTTCTAAGCCAACATCCTGGTTGTTTTGGGATCCTCACATCCTTTCCCACTTAGCCATGACTTGGGGACCTTAGCTGGAGGTCAGGGTTGTTGCCCTTTTCACGACGGACGTTAGCACCCGCCGTGTGTCTGCCGACTAGTACTCCTCGGTATTCGGAGTTTGGTTAGGATCAGTAAGACGGTGAGTCCCCATAGCCCATCCAGTGCTCTACCCCCGAGGGTATTCGGTCGACGCTCTACCTAAATAGATTTCGCGGAGAACCAGCTATTTCCGAGTTTGATTGGCCTTTCACCCCTAGCCACAAGTCATCCCGAACTATTGCAACAGTTATGGGTTCGGCCCTCCAGTTGGTGTTACCCAACCTTCAGCCTGCTCATGGCTAGATCACTCGGTTTCGGGTCTAATGCAACTAACTCAATCGCCCTATTCAGACTCGCTTTCGCTGCGCCTACACCTACCGGCTTAAGCTTGCTAGTTACACTAAGTCGTTGACCCATTATACAAAAGGTACGCCGTCACCCTTGCGGGCTCCGACTGTTTGTAGGCATCCGGTTTCAGGTTCTATTTCACTCCCCTCGTCGGGGTGCTTTTCACCTTTCCCTCACGGTACTTGTTCGCTATCGGTCATGCACGAGTACTTAGGCTTGGAGAGTGGTCTCCCCATGTTCAGACAGGATTTCACGTGTCCCGCCCTACTCAAGGACAATGACTGTTCTACGCGTAAGGGGCTATCACCCTCTATGGCCGACTTTTCCAAATCGTTCCGCTTTATTCATCATTGCCACTGGCCTGGTCCGCGTTCGCTCGCCACTACTTGCGGAGTCTCGGTTGATGTCCTTTCCTGCAGGTACTTAGATGTTTCAGTTCCCTGCGTTCGCTTCTTACCCCTATGTATTCGAAAGTAAGATACCTTATCACAATGCTTGGAAACCCAAGCCGTCGAAGACGGTTTGGATTTTCCAAGCATTTAAGGTGGGTTGCCCCATTCGGAGATCCATGGATCAAAGCTTATTCGCAGCTCCCCACGGCTTTTCGCAGCGTATCACGTCCTTCTTCGCCTGTGCATGCCAAGGCATCCACCAAATGCCCTTAATTCACTTCTTCGTTCTCATTGTCTATGCTCATCCATAGCCGTTCCAAAGGAACGGCAACCTGATTACCTTTTACAATCAAGTCATTTCCTGATGACATCGACGTGTCGGTACGGTCTTCTTTGAGGGCACGCCGGTGCACCTCGAAGCCATACCATTAAGACCAGCTTCTCGAGATATCATCCGGTGATGCGCGGTCAGGCAACATCAATCCAGCATCTTCATCAGAGGAACTTAAAGTTCCAACAACAAAAATGCCTCGGACAAGCGATCCTTCCTACCTCCAACCCCTCCACCAATTCCGGCCGACTAAGCCATCTCATGGTTTCTCAGGGATTGGTCTCGGACGTTTCAAACCTCAAGGGCTTAAAACACCTGGACGCTTCCAGACATATCTTCTCTTCACAATGTATTCAGAACAGGCATCAGTCCTTGCGAACGATGCAAACTTTTATTTCTCCAGAAGG
>NZ_ASXX01000039.1:0-8387 GCF_001526505.1 Agrobacterium sp. D14 | reverse complement strand
CTGATGGACCTGATCGAGACCAGCGGCACAGAACTCGTCGTACTGGCGCGTTACATGCAGGTTCTGTCCGACGACATGTGCCGCAAGATGTCCGGCAAAATCATCAACATCCACCACTCCTTCCTGCCCTCCTTCAAGGGCGCCAACCCCTACAAGCAGGCCTATGAGCGCGGCGTGAAGCTGATCGGTGCCACGGCCCATTATGTCACCGCCGATCTCGACGAAGGCCCGATCATCGAACAGGACACGGTGCGCATCACCCACGCCCAGAGCGCCGACGATTATGTCTCGCTCGGCCGCGATGTGGAAAGCCAGGTGCTGGCCCGGGCCATCCACGCCCATATCCACCACCGCACCTTCATCAACGGCAACCGCACCGTCGTCTTCCCGCCAAGCCCGGGAAGTTATGCTTCCGAGCGGATGGGGTGAAAAGTCGCCAGTAAGCCCGATTGTCTGACGGCTGCTATCGTCGCACCGTCTCTTGCGATGCGGCACCGGCCTTGTTCTTATCGCGAACGGCTTTGAATGGAGCGAGCCGCTCACGCATTTTTTCGACGATTCTAATCTTCTCGGCAAAAGACAAATTGGCTCGAACACGCCGAGCCTCTGCTTTGCGTGCCAGAATCTCATTCAGCGTGAAGTTGGACGGATTGCTCATGGATTGGAATTTAAATCCAACACATCGGCATGTCCAGTTTTCGCAAGAAATTCCCGCCATTTACCGTCGAGCCCGTGGCGTTTCACGACATCGCGTAGAAGCTCGATGTTTACGGCATTCGCGTCGAGAAATGCAATCACCCGTGCATGATCCTTGTATCTTCCGGTACGGATGGCAATCGCTACCAAATGATGGGCGGAAAGGACACGGGTCGTGATCTGGCGACCCGAGCCGAAATCTTCGGCAATCTCTTCCGCTTGCTGCAATGCCTCCACATCCAGCGCATCGGAAGCAGGAAGAAACTGAACAGGCCAGCCTTCGATCAGCAGGCCTTCCTTTTCCCATTGGTCATAGCCGCGCGCTTTCAGGTAGGGAACAATTTCACCCAGCGTCACAAGTCCGCCAGGGGATGAGGATGAAAAAGTTATCAAAATATCCAGGTCTTCGGTGACGGTCGGCTCAATATACAAAAGAGCCGCAACCGCCCCGGCAATGACATAGGTTTCAATAATGCCATCATCGATCATGGCGTTTAAAACTTCGAGTGACTTTTCCATCGACATCTTCATGTCCCTCTATCGAAAACTATTCCACGCCACCAAACACTACCCGCGCCCTCAGCCCACGCCCCTCCGCGCCATCCTCCAGCGTCAGCCGCCCGCCGAACAGCCCGGCGATCTCTTCGATGATGGCAAGGCCGAGGCCGGCGCCGGGGGCGGCGTTGGCTTCGCCGCGGGCGAAGCGCTGGCGCACCATGGCGCGTTTTTCCGGGGGTATGCCGGAGCCGTTATCTTCCACTTCCAGCCAGACGGCGCCCGCTTGCCTGCCGACGCGCACGGTGACTTCCGCACCGCGCCCGGCGTAGTTGATGGCATTGGAAACGAGATTGCCGATCAGTTCGCCGATCAGGAGCGGCTCGGCGGCAATGGCGACCTCGCCCTCGCCTTCGAAACCGAGATCGATGCCGGCTTCCGCCGCACGCGGCACGAAATCGGCCGTGACATTCTGCGCAACGGCCACGAGATCGATCACGGAAAAATCATGCTTTTCGCTCGAACCGGCGGCATCGATATTGGCCATGCGCAGCAGCTGGGCGAGGATATGTTCGGCATGGGCCACGGACGCCCCGCCCTTCAGCGCCGCCGCCTGCGCTTCCTCTAAACTTCCCGCACGGGCTGAAAGCGCAAGCTGGGTGCTGATGATGGCGAGCGGCGTGCGCAGCTGGTGGCTGGCATTGCCGGTGAAATGCCGGAGCGCATCGAGCGCCGATTGCAGCCGCACCATGAAGGAATTGACGGTCTCCACCAGGTTTTCCACCTCCACCGGCACGGATTGGCGGATGGGGTGCAGGTCGTTCGGGCTGCGCTCGGCAATGGCTTCGCTGAGTCGGTAAAGCGGTCTGAGCGAAATGGTCACCGCGATCCAAACGATGATCGCCGCCCCCACGATCATCAACAGCAGGCGTAGCGCAGAGCGCAGGATGATCGCCTGCGCCAGCTGGCTGCGGGCAATGGTGGTTTCGGCAACCGTTACGGAAAAAGGCACGGAATTGATGCCGGTGGAAGCGAAACGGCGGATGGCGGCGATGCGGATCGGTTCATCGCGGAACACGGCATCGCGATAGGCGGGGGTATCACCCGCCGGGTTTTCCACCGTCGGCAGGTTCTGGTAACCGGTGAGGAATTGCCCGTTCGGCCCGTCGACACGGTAAAACACCCGGTCCTGTGCGGCCGATGTCAGCATTTCCAGCGCCACATAGGGAATGTCAACTTCCAGCGAGCCGTCTTCTGCAACCACCACCCGCTCGGCGATGGCAAGTGCGGAACCGGAAAGCACCCGGTCTGAAACGACATTGGCGGTATTGACCGCCTCACGCCATGTATCGGTCAGCGCAACGCAGCCGATAATGGCGGTGGAAATGAGAAGCCAGCCTAAAAGTCGCCGCCTGAGCGAATAGGCGGCCTGTCTCATTCAGCCATCTCCGGCAGCTTTTCGAGATAATAACCGATGCCGCGCGCGGTCTTGACCGTCAGCCCGTGGGGAGCGAGCCGTTTGCGCAGACGGCTGACATATTGCTCGATGGCATTGGCGGAAATATCGTCGTCGAAGCCGGTCAGCGACTGCACGATCGCTTCCTTGGCGACAACCTTGCCCGCCCGCATGAACAGCACTTCGAGCAGCGCAACTTCACGCGCCGGAATATCGAGCGGACGTCCATCTGCGGAAAAGGTGCGCGATGTAAGGTCGAACAGCACCTTGCCGAAACTGAGGGCGGAGGAACGCAGGCCGGCATTACGGCGCAACAGCACCCGCACCCGTGCCTCGAATTCCGTGATATCGAACGGCTTGATCATGTAGTCGTCGGCGCCGAGATCGAGCCCCTTGACCTTTTCCTCCGGCGTGCCGCGCGCCGTCAGGATCAGCACCGCCGCCTTGTCCTGGCGCGAACGCATGGAGCGCAGCACCTCGATGCCATCCATTTCCGGCAGGTTGAGATCGAGAATGACGAGGTCGAAACTTTCCGCCGCAATCGCCGCATCGGCGGAAGCGCCATCGGAAACCACGTCCACCGCATAACCGCTGCCGCGCAGGAGTGCGGAAAGCCCTTCCGACAGCACCTGATTGTCCTCGACCAGCAAAATACGCAAATCTTCCCTCCCGCAATCCGCCGAATTTAACCAAGCCCTTGCCGCTTGTGAATGGCAAGCGCGTGCGGCATGATCTTTTCCATGCGTATCTGCCTTTTTCTCTGCCTCTGTTTTTGCATGGCCTCGCCCGCGCTTGCGCAGGTCGCCATTTTTCCCGCCCCATCAGGCAAGGCGGATGCGGAAACGCTGGTGGTCTATTCCTCGCTGGATGAGCCGCTGGCGACGCCGATGATCGAGGGTTTCCAGAAGGCCAATCCCGATATCGCCGTCCACTACGAGGATATGCTGACCGGCGAAATCTACGACCGCATCGTGAAAGAAACCGATGCGGGGAAAAAGACCGCCGATTTCGCCTTCTCTTCCGCCATGGATTTGCAGGTGAAGCTGAGCAATGACGGTTACGCCCAGCGCTCGGACCTTGCCATGAGCGCCCGCTGGCCCGCCTGGGCCAATTGGCGCAACACCGCCTACGCGCTGACCTTTGAGCCTGCGGTTTTCGTCTATCACAAGCCGAGCTTCACCACCGAAAAACCGCCCGCCACCCGCGCCGAATTCGTCGATTATCTGGAACGCCACGCCAAAGAGGTGCATGGCCGCATCGCCACCTATGACATCGAGCGCTCAGGCGTCGGCTTCCTGTTCATGTCGCGGGATCAGGAACAGTTCGGCGATATATGGAGCGTCATCAAGGCCATGGGCGCGGCGGGCGTGAAGGTCTATTCCACCTCCTCGGCCATTCTGGAACGCGTTTCCGACGGCCGTTTCGTGCTGGGCTACAATATTCTCGGCTCCTACGCCGCAGACTGGGCCTCGCGCCACCCCGATGTCGGCATCGTGCTGCCGAAAGACTATACCGTCGTCATGTCGCGCATCGGTCTGGTGCCGGAAGCCGCCGCCAACCCGGCGCTCGGCCGCCGTTATCTGGAATTCTTCATGTCGAAGGAGGGCCAGACGATCATGGCCCGGCAGTTGCAGATCCCCGCCGTCAGCCCGGAAGTGGCGGGCGAAAACACTGCCAACACCATGCAGGCCATCCACGGTGCGCAACTGCGCCCGGTCCCGGTCAGCCCCGGCCTGATGGTCTATCTGGATCAGGTCAAACGCAGCCGCCTGATCGAGCGCTGGAACGAGGCGTTGCGGTCGCAATAGGTTCCCCCTCATTCCTGTGCTCGTCACAGGAATCTAGCCAGCCCAAGTCCTTGGGCTGAAAAAGCTCTTTCCGCCGCGCAGACGCGCGTCGGCTGGATTCCTGTGACAAGCACAGGAATGAGGGTGTGGACCAAGCTTCAAAGGCGCAAAACAAGGCCATCCCACACGCCACAGTAGACGCCCGACACAAATTAATAGAGAGTAAATGCGCAAGGACTTGCGTAGCGTCAGTTAGATGACAGCTTTTTGTGATGCTCTGTAATCCTTCTTCATTCCGTGGAGGCGGAAGAAGATGCGGGAGGAAATCTGGGACGATCGCCAAGGCCCCGCGCTGTGATTGCAGCGCCGGATAGATGCGCCCTAAAGCCCCCCGCATAAACGAAAAACGACGCCCAAAAGGGCATCCTGAGGAGGGTTTTCCAAGTGAAGCATTTTCTTATCGGCACATTTCTGGCAGGCGTGATCGCTCTTCCGGCGGTTGCAGCGGATTACACCATCATCGCGCCGGCCAATCCCGGCGGCGGCTGGGACCAGACCGCGCGTTCCCTGCAGAGCGTGCTGCAGGAAGAAGGCATTTCCAAGAGCGTTCAGGTGCAGAACGTACCGGGCGCCGGCGGCACCATCGGTCTTGCACAATTCGCCAGCCAGCAGAAGGGCAACCCGAACGCCCTCATCGTCGGCGGTTACGTGATGGTCGGCGCGATCCTCACCAACAACGCGCCCGTCACGCTTAAGGAAGTAACGCCGATCGCCCGTCTGACCGGCGAATATGAAGCCATCGTCGTTCCGGCATCCTCGCCGCTGAAGACCATCGGCGACCTCGTCGACCAGCTCAAGAAGGACCCGGGCAGCGTTTCCTGGGGCGGCGGCTCTGCTGGCGGCACCGACCATATCGCCGTTGGCCTGATCGCCAAGGCGGCCGGCGTCGATCCGACCAAGATCAACTACATCGCCTATTCCGGCGGCGGCGAAGCGCTTGCCTCGATCCTCGGCTCGCAGGTGACTGCCGGTATTTCGAGCTACGGCGAATTCGAAAGCCAGGTAAAGGCCGGCACGCTGCGCCTGCTCGCGGTTTCCAGCGAAGAGAAGCTGGAAGGCGTCGATGCGCCGACGCTGAAGGAAAGCGGCCTTGATGTCGTCGTCCAGAACTGGCGCATGGTTGCTGCTCCTCCCGGCCTGACGCCGGAGCAGGAAAAGGCCGTCAATGCCGACATCGAAAAGCTGGTGAAGTCCGCCAAGTGGCAGGAAACCCTGAAGACCAAGAGCTGGATGGACACCTATCTCGCCGGTGACGAATTCAAGGCGCAGCTCGCCAAGGATACCGACGCCACCGCCGCCATCCTCAAAGACATCGGACTGGTAAAATGAGCCAGGGTTCCAACCCTTCGCAGCATCAAAAGCGCCGCCCTGACTGGGCGGCGCTGGCGATCGCCATCTTCCTCGTCATCATCGCCTGCGTGATCTTCTGGGACAGCGCGCGTCTCGCCAGCGTCACCGGTTATTCGCCAGTCGGCCCGGCAACGGTGCCTTACGCTATCGGCTTCTGTCTTATCGGCCTGGCGCTGTGGACAGCCATCGAAGCCTGGCGCGGTGATTTTCCCGAACGCGACAAACAGGAAATCGCCCCGGTTATCTGGGTCGTCGCCGGCCTTGCCGCACAGATGCTGCTGCTGAACATTGCCGGTTTCTCCATCGCCACCGGCCTGCTCTTCGCCTTCACGGCGCGCGCCTTCGGCAAACGCAAGCTCTGGTATTCGATCCCCATCGGCATCGCCCTGAGCTTCTTCATCTGGTTCATCTTCGCGCGGCTGCTGCAGCTTTCGCTGCCCGCCGGGCCTCTGGAACGGCTGTTGTTCTAACAGCCATTCCGACCAAAATTCGAGATCACAGGAAACCGCAGGCGCGCGATGACGCATACGCCAGCCGTTCCGCCCGCCCATCGGGTCCACTTGGGGGACATCTGTCCATGAGTACCTTTGAATTCCTGCTGCACGGTCTTGAGGTTGCCGCCCAACCCATGAACCTGCTCTATGCGCTGATCGGCGTCACGCTCGGCACCGCCGTCGGCGTTCTGCCCGGCATCGGCCCTGCGCTGACCGTGGCGCTGCTTCTGCCCGTCACCTACAGGCTCGATCCCGCCGGTTCGCTGATCATGTTCGCCGGCATCTATTATGGCGGCATGTATGGCGGCTCGACCACTTCGATCCTGCTCAACACGCCGGGCGAAAGCGCCTCGATCGTCACAGCGCTCGAAGGCAACAAGATGGCCCGCAAGGGCAGAGGCGGCCCGGCGCTGGCCACCGCCGCCATCGGCTCCTTCGTCGCCGGCCTCATCGCCACCATCGCGCTCGCCTTCATCGCGCCCTATATCGTCAAGCTGGCGCTGGTCTTCGGCCCGCGTGAATATTTCGCGCTGATGGTGCTCGCCTTCGTCACCGTTTCCTCCGCCTTCGGGGATTCGGCACTGCGCGGCCTTACCTCGCTGTTCATCGGCTTTGCCCTTGCCATCGTCGGCATCGACCAGCTGACCGGCCAGACCCGCATGAGCTTCGGCATTCCCGACCTGCTCGACGGTGTGGAAGTGACGACGCTTGCGGTGGCCATGTTCGCCATCGGCGAAACGCTGTTCATCGTCGCCCAGGGCAGCACCGGCCCGGACAAGGTCGAAGCCGTGAAAGGCTCCGTCTGGATGAGCGCGCAGGACTGGGCACGCTCCTGGAAAGCCTGGCTGCGCGGCACGCTGATCGGCTTCCCCATCGGCGCCATGCCGGCGGGCGGCGCTGAAATCGGCACCTTCCTGTCCTACGCCACCGAAAAGAAGCTGACCAAATATCCGGAAGAATTCGGCCATGGCGCCATCGAAGGCGTCGCCGGTCCGGAAGCCGCCAACAATGCGTCCGCCGCCGGCACGCTGGTGCCACTGCTGACGCTCGGCCTGCCGACGACGGCGACCGCCGCCATCATGCTCGCCGGCTTCCAGCAATATGGCTTGCAGCCCGGCCCGCTGCTGTTTGCAACCAATCCGCAGCTCGTCTGGGGCCTGATCGCCAGCCTGTTCATCGCCAACCTGATGCTGCTGGTTCTGAACCTGCCGCTCGTCGGTCTCTGGGTGAAGCTGCTGACCATTCCGAAGCCATGGCTTTATGCGGGCATCCTGCTGTTTGCGACGCTCGGCACCATCGGCGCCAACCCGTCGGTCTTCGAACTCGGCATGCTGCTCGCCTTCGGTATCCTCGGCTATATCATGCGCATCTTCGGTTATCCGATTGCGCCTGCGGTCGTCGGCCTCATCCTCGGTCCGCTCGCCGAACAGCAGCTGCGCCGCGCGCTCGCCATCGGTCAGGGCGATCCGACGGTGCTGTTCACCTCGCCGATCGCCGTTGGTCTCTTCATCGTGGCAGCCGCCGCCTTCATCATCCCGCTCATCATGCGTATCCGCGGCCGTGGCGAGGTGCTGACGCAGCTTGCCGCCAACGAGGACTGAGAACCAAGAACCTCCCAAGGCAACTGGCCCCGTATCTCCGGATACGGGGCCTTTTTTATTCACGCCAACGGGATGTGTGATGCACGCACGCCCATGATAGAATTGCGCCAACCGCAGGAGAAAGACATGCGCACGATTGCGATCATGATGGTTCTGGCGCTTGCCGGCTGCACCACCGCCCCCGATGTCGAGCCCATTCCCGGCAGCATCACCTATGGCGGACAGCCGCGCACCAAACTGACCAAGTCCCCCATCGGCAGTACGCTCAGCAATGAATTCGTGATGGGCGACGGGCGGCTGGCGATCGAAACCTACCGCGTGCAACCGGACCGGTCGCTGAAACTGGAGAGGCGCGAAATCATCGGCGACTGGCCGCCGGATTGAGGGAAACCTGCTTGCCTGTTGCTGCTATTGAGACCCCGTCATGCCGGACTTGTGTGGACGTATT
>NZ_ASXX01000038.1:0-15356 GCF_001526505.1 Agrobacterium sp. D14 | reverse complement strand
TTGATGTTCATGGTTGACCTCCAGTCAAACGCTTAATCTTCTAAGCAGCGGGTGGGAAAGCACTTCAGAAATGCGTGCCGCTTATGGAGATGATTAGAGCCAAAACCGGTCGCTCAGGCAATCGCAATCGTGACAGAAGCAAGACAGTAAGGTGTCCTTAGTTTTTCATTGTTGCGAAATAGCTACAATTCTAACCGACGGGACCCCATTCGTTAAAAAATCATTAATAACTTATGCTTTTCAGTCACTTAACAAGAGGCTCGAAAAATCCGCCGTGAGAAAACCCACGAGATCACCTGAATCTGGACACGATCAGGCCACCGGAAATTGTTCAAAAGACGATTGCAATGTGCAGATGGCCCTACTTCTGCAAGAAAAAAACTGACCGAAAAGCAAAAGCCTACAGCTTCGGATTCCTTAAACGACTCAAGGCTCCCGATACCGAGCGAATCGATGGGCATGTGTAGCGGTCTGTTCCGAGGATAAAGCTGCAGAAATCGGAACGCCGCCACGATCTCGCCACCCGCCGCGATGTCCGCCCTATCATAATACCATTCAAACAAAAAAGCCCGGCTCGAGAGCCGGGCTTTCCATCACTGACAATGTCAGATCAGATTAGAACGTGCGCTGAAGGCGAACGAAACCAACCCAGCTGTCGCCAGCGCCGGTGTCAACACCTTCGGTGCCGTCGACGTCCTGGTAGTTAACCGAAACGAGCGTGGAGAGGCCCTGGGTGATCTTGTAGCCAACAGCTACACCAGCGCGCCATGCATCGCGGTCGCCAACGAACTGGTTGTCAGCACCGATGTCGATCGTACCGAAGTACTGGACGCCGGGGGTGATGGTCAGCTTGTCGGTTGCCTTGATTGCGTATTCAGCAGCAACCGTCCACTCGGACTCTTCGTAGTACTTGTTTGCGCCAGAAGCCCAAACGCCGGAGAGGCCAAACGTGCCCGGGCCGATGTCAGCCGTGACGATACCGCGGATTGCGCCTTCTTCTGCATCGGTGTCGTAGCCGCCGAGCAGGTTAGCGTTTACGCCGCCGAACTTGGCGCCAACGATAGCGGAGATACCAACGTTGTTCGGGTTTTCGAACGAACCGCCCTTTACGAAGTCGTTGGAAATGTTGGAAGTACCGCGAGCAGCGTCCAGTTCTTCAACAGCAACGCCAACGTAGAAAGAACCAGCGTCGTAGGTGTAACGGATGGCGTTCAGACGAGTCTGGTTCGAGCTGAGGCTGTCAACTTCGCCGGAGAGACCATCATCCCACCAGTTGTAGTAGTAACCGACCTTCAGGCCGCCGAGTTCGATGAAAGCCTGGTCAACAACAACGCCACGGCTGGAATCGTTGCTAGCCTGACCGCGAAGACCGATGTAGCCGCGCAGAGCGCCGAGCTCGGTGTCGGTGCGGGTGTCGATGTTGAACTGAGCGCGCGTGAACGAATCCCAGTCAGACGTGCCGGACTTGTTACGGCCGAAGTCGGTCTGGAAACGGATGTAACCGTCGAACTTCAGGCAGGTTTCAGTGCCGGGGATGTAGAAGAAGCCGGTGCCGAAAGCGTCGCAAACGCGAACGTATTCCAGGGGCTCAGGCTCAGCAGCGACGATAGCGTCGGCAGCGTGAGCGCCGGATACTGCTGCGAGAGCCGCAGCGGAGCCGATCAGAAGGCTCTTGATGTTCATGGTTGACCTCCAGTCAAAGTTTTTAAGTGGGTCTGGGTACTTTCGCTGAAGGACAGCATTCCCTGCCCCATTCCCGTGTTCTTAGAAGCCAAACGATCCACCGCCTCGCTTCTGGTGGTGAAAATACAAAAGGTTTCGCCGCTTGCAATCGCCAACATCCGATAAATAGCATTTACGTATATGCTTCATTTCGGTTTGTTGCGGAAACAACACACAGTGCGCAGCCGGCCCGCGGGCGGCTTTACCATGCGTTAAGAAATTGCTTGAAAATCCGTTAGTTAGCGAGGTTAACAAGGTCTTTCTAAACTACTGGCTTTTTCGGCGAAACCTTGCCTCGCCGGGCAAGGATGATGGAAACTTTTGCTTCGTTCCCGCCTGCATCTGTCATGCCGCGACAGCGCGTATGAAGAAACAGCGGAAAAAACCATGCCTTTTGCGAACGATTCCTCGCGCAACGATTCGAAGAGCCCTCCCCGGACTGGTTACGGCACCGACATGCCGCCACCGATCCGTATCGACCGGAGACTTGATTGACGGCGCGACATCGCGCTTGAAACACTATCCTTTAATATCGATTCACGAGTGCCAATTCGAAACAGACGGAAGAACCAATAGACATGCGGAATGGTCGTATTATTTTATTGAACGGCACCTCGAGCGCCGGCAAATCGACACTCGCCAAGGCGCTCAGACAGGCGCTGACGGAACCCTTTTGTTATTACGCGTCTGATCAGCTTGCCGATGGCGGCTTTCGCACCATCAAACAAAAAACACCGCATACCGGCCTGAGCAATGAGCGCGCCAGGTTCTTTGACGGTTTTCACCGCTCCATCGTGTCCTTTGCCGAAGCGGGCAACGATATTGTTGTCGAGCACATCGTTGAAGAGCCAGGCTGGGCATGGCAATTGCGGGCGTTGTTCGCGCATCTGGACACGTTCTGGGTCGGCGTGCATGCTCCCCTCGCGGAAATGGAACGACGCGAGCGGGAACGCGGGGACAGGACAATCGGGGAAGCGCGGTATCATCTGAAAACACATGACTACTGCCGGTACGACATCGAAGTCGACACCGCCGAGCCGCTTGATTCGCTCGTTTCTTCCATAATCGAGACCTGGCGGGCGCGACCATCCGCGACTTCATAGTGCGCACGGCTGCGCGCATTTACAAACATGCGTGCGGTTGTGATCTGGAACTGGGGGAATCTATTGAGCTGGAATTTTCCGGTCTTGCGCCGAAGTGGCGGAGAGGATGGGATTCGAACCCACGATACGCTTTTGACGTATACTCCCTTAGCAGGGGAGCGCCTTCGACCACTCGGCCACCTCTCCGGTGCGGCCTGATTATTGCGTAAAAAAAATGATTGCAAGGCTTTTTCGCCAAGAAGCACAAAAACCTGTTGGCTGAACATCCTCCTGCGAAACTTTGCGGGCCTTTCGGGAACTTCTTGCAGGCCGGCACGTTCTGCCTTCGGTAACAAAAGAGGTGTTCTAATGGCTCAGACCAAACTGAATGTTGTCGAAGACACGATCGAAAACCAGATTGCGGAGCTGCGTTCGCAGATCGCATCCCTTTCCAAATCCGTATCCGCCCGCGCGGAAGGTGTGAGCGAGGATGCGTCCGAATTTCTGGATGAGGCGCGCGGACGCGTTCGCAAGGCCGCGCATAATGTCCGCGCCCAGGGCCAGAATGTCGTGGAAGCCGTCAAGGAAAATCCCGGCACGGCGACCTCCCTGCTGACGATCGTTGGCGCACTCGGTTTTGCCATCGGTTATGCGATTGGTGCGAGCACGCAGCAGAACTCGTCGAACAGCAGCCTTTATCGCTGGCGCTAATCGCCGCATCGAATTAAAATTGAGGCAAGGCGGGTCAATCCTGCCTTGCCTTTTCGTATTTATTTGAAATGTGATGAATGGGGGCGGATATGCGGTTTAGCGACGATCTTGAAGCGGCTTTGTCGGATTTTGCGAGGGATCACGGCGTCGACAGGGATGAGGCCATCCAGCGCATCATTCGCGCCGCCCTTATCAACACCGGTTATCTCGCCTCCGGCGAAGAAGGCATTCCGCCGGAAAAGCTGAACGCCAGCAACGACGACTGAATTAATAGCCAGACCGGGATGGCGCAGGCGCTGCTGCGCCCTTGTAACGGGCCGAGAGCGCACGTAGGGTACTGGCGAATTCGGTCACATCCGCACCGACGGCCACGAAGGACGCGCCGAGTTCGAGATAGCGGCGATTATAGGTTTCGTTGAAGGTGAGAATGCCGGCGGCCTTGCCCGCCTTGACGATCTTGACGATGGCCGCCTCGATCACCGCCTGCACTTCCGGCTCGTCTATCCTGCCGAGATAGCCCATATCCGCGGCCAGATCCGCCGGGCCGATGAAGACGCCGTCCACGCCCTCCACCGCAAGAATATTATTGAGATCGTTGATCGCCGCCCGCGTTTCGGCCTGAACCAGCAGGCAGACACTGTCCGAGGCGCTGTCGGCGTAATCGGTTATCGTGTTGAAGGCGGAAGCGCGGGCAACAGCAGCACCCATGCCGCGAATGCCGCGCGGCGGATAATGCATGGCGCTAACCAGATCCTTCGCCTGGCCGGCCGAATCGACCATGGGCACCAGAAGCGTGCGCGCACCCGCATCCAGAAGCTGCTTGATCATCCAGCTTTCACCGACCGGCACGCGCACCACGGGTTCGGCAGGCGATGAGGCAAGGGCGCGCAACTGATCGATGATGCTGCGCAGATCGTTCGGCCCATGCTCGCCGTCGATCACCAGCCAGTCGAACCCCGCCGTACCGGCGATTTCCGCCGTGATGGCCTCGCCCATATCGAGCCAGAGGCCGATCTGCGGCTTGCCGGCATGGATGGCGGTTTTGAAACGGTTTTCGGGAGCAGGCATGATATCCTCAGGAAAGCAGTAATTTCAGATCGGCGGAAGCATCCGCCAGGATGGCGCGATCCGGCTCGGCGCCGGTATCGAGCAGTTTCTTGCCCGCGACATAGGCCTTGGCATCGTTGACGGCATCCACCGCCACGAATCGCCCATCGCGGAAATACCAGACGGACCAGCTGCCCTCACGCGCGCCCTGCCTCCGCATCGTCTCGTCATAACCCAGGTTGAAGCCGGCGATCTGCAGCTTGGCGTCATATTGATCCGACCAGAACCATGGCTTCGGATCATAGGCGACTTCAGCCCCGGTGAGCACGGCAGCGGCCGCCTCGGCCTGATCGACAGCATTCTGTACCGATTCGAGACGCACATGCTGGCCGCGCCAGGGCAGCAGCGCGCAATCGCCCACGGCATGAATGGCGCTGTCGGAGGTGCGGGTGTGGTCATCCACCACGATGCCATTGCCAACATTAAGGCCCGATTCGCGAGCGAGGCGATCATTCGGCGTCACGCCGATGCCGACAATCACAAAGTCCACATCCAGCGTCGAGCCGTCGGAGAGTTCGGCAGCGGCCACCCGGCCATCCATGCCGACAAGACGCACAAGGCCGATCTTTTCGCGAATGGAAACGCCGTGGGCCTGATGGATGCCGCGCATGATATCGGCGGTTTCCTTCGCCGCCACACGCTGGAGAATGCGGTCGGCCATTTCGATCAAGGTCACTTCGAGGCCGAGCTTGCGCGCGACAGCGGCCGCTTCGAGACCGATATAGCCGCCGCCGATTACCAGCAGCCTGCGGCCCGGCTTCATCTCCTCCATAAGCCGGTCGGCATCGCGCTTGTCGCGCACGGTCAGGACGCCTTCCAGATCGCCGCCGATACTGGCGGGCAGCAGGCGGGGAGCCGCCCCGGTCGCCAGCACCAGCCTGTCATAGGAAAGCGTGCTGCCGTCCTGCATGCGCAGGGATTTGGCGGCGCGGTCTATCTCCTCCACCCAGGTGGAAAGCCGGATATCGACATCGTTCTCCGCGTACCATTCTTCCGGCCGGAACATCAGCCGGTCGAAGCTCATCTCGCCGAGGAGGTATTTTTTGGAGAGCGGCGGCCTCTGGTAAGGATAGGCATCCTCGGAACCGACGATGGTGATGGGGCGCTCATCCTTCAGCGCCCGAAGCTTCGACGCCAGCGCGAAAGCGGCCTGCCCCGCCCCGACGATTACCAGCCTTCCCGTCACAGTCCACTCCCAGAAGAATCACGAAGCGCCGGTCCTGCCGGGCCTCGCGAAGCGATATTGCAAGGCTCAGGCGTAACGCCAAGTACGGCCCCAGTCAACACCAGCCCCGTGCAAGCGTGACGCAGTATCAGCACAGGCTGCAACCGGATGGGACCGAGCGCATTTCCATAGCGGAAACATCGGCTTCCGAAGGGAAGATTGGTCGAGATCGAGACAGAGAACAGACAATTGCGCGCATTTCCTTCATGCCCTGGCAAGGAAGCGGCGTTAAAATCGGCATCAAAAGAGGCAATCCGGGAGGTTGTCATGGCTTTGCATATGGATCCCCGTCAGAACGTCCCCCAGGACGAGATGTACGAGAAATTTCAGATCGACCGGCCCGGCAAGATCACCTTCATCGGGCATCATCTCAGCGCCAAGGACACCATGCGCTGCCTGGTGCGGACCATTTCCCTTTACGGCGCGGAACTGGATGTCAGCCCCGATCTGGAAATGCCGGCCAATTTCTATCTGGAAATTCTCGGTATCCGCGATGAGATCGGCTGCACGCTGATCCGCCGCGAAGAGGAAAAAGTGACGATCGGCTTCAATATGCTGATCGATGCGGAGTTCCTGCACCATGTGCGACGCCTGAGCTTCGAAACATCATGACCACCACCGTAAAAGCGCGGCTCACGGAATAGGCATGCGAAGCGGCGGGACCGCCACCTCGCTGTAGCTGATAGATTCGGCATCCAAATCTGCCGCCCCGTTCTTCCGGCTCACCGCATCGGAGGCAGAGATCGAGAATATCGGGGCGGCCGTCATCATATCTTCACGACCGCCGCCGTGACGTACATGAACATTATTCCCGCTCCGAGGCCGCCGAGTACCGCCGGAGACAGGGAGAGAGAAGTGAAGTTGCGGGCGTTGCTGCGGACCATATAGGCCGAGACCTCGACAATGACCTGCAGGATGGCTCCGGCCCCGATGGCGAGCGCGAAAGCCGTCCATTGCGGTGCATAAGCGAGACTGCCGAGCCACATGCCAAGCACCGCCGGGCCGCCGGCCAGAAGGGTAAGCCCGGCGAAAATCCACAATGACGGCCGTTTTTTGAGGATCGGCGCGGCGATGCCGATACCCTCGGTAATGTTGTGGATCGCAAAGCCCAGCACGAGAAACGCACCGAGCCCCGCCGAGCCCGCCGCAAAGGCAGCGCCGATAGCCAGCCCTTCGCCGAAATTATGCAGGCCGATGCCAAGCGCGATGTAAGTCGCGAGCGCAAGCCCGGTCGGCGTGCCATGCCGGCGGCCAACCGCCATCAGGATCAGGAAGGCCGCAAAGGCGCCGAGCACGACCATCACCCGGCCCTGAAACAGCGCCGCCGTTTCGCCGGCGATTTCCAGCGCCTCTTCCGTCATGTCGATGAGAAGATAAAGCAGCAGGCCGATTGTCAGCGCCAGCAGGAAATTCATGCCGCCCTGGTCGACATTGCGCAAAGCGGGATAGAACATCAGGCCGATGGCGACGGGAACGACGCCGACGATGATGCCGACCAGAGCCTGCATCCAGAGTTGTCCGGATGTCGCGGTGGGCGTCGGCACCGCCACGGCGATCTCGTGGTCGAAGCTCGCGCCGGTGTTGGTGACCACGGTGACGGCGTGGGTATCGGCGAGATTCCACGGAAAATCGATGTTGAGCCAGACGGACGACCCCCTCGCAATTTCACCCGGAGGCGATTGCGTGAACGTCCAGTAGGCCGCATCCACCTGTACCTGCGCTATCGTCATCGGCTCCGAACCGCCGGCCCGGACCAGCAATTGCAGGCCCCTGTCGTTGAGGATGGTGCGCTCGAAGGTGAGGTTTTCGACGGGCGGCGCGCCGTTGTCGAGCCGCCCGAGCGGGTCGGCGGCGAAAATCCAGGCGATGGCGGCGGCCAGCGCCAGAAGCGGCAGGACGATCCAGACGAGCGTGAGGCCGGAGCGGGCGGGCGCGGATGTTTTTTTCGTTTCCATGACATTCATGACAGCGACTCCACGACATCGAACATGCCCATCCAGCCGAGTTCGGTGAACTCCGTCTGATGGGGGTGGAACATATAAAGTCCGGGCTCGTGCTCGGCGAAGCTGAATTCCAGAATGCCGCGCTCCGCCTGGCACTGGGTGATGAGGTCGACGGTCTGCAATGTCGGCGTCAGCGTCGTTCCCTGATTGAAATAATTGAAGAAATTCGCATGCAGATGGAAGGAATTGATCGGATCGAATTCCAGCACGTTGACGAGATAGATGCGCACCGGCTTCGAGCGGAGAATCTTGATCGGCTTCTTGGCGAAGGCGTGTGCGACCGTATTGACGGCGTAGAATTCGTTCTCCTCGTCGAAATTGGTGTCGAATGCGTTCGACACCATCACCATTTCCTGCCAGCCCGCATTTTCCGGCGTGCCGAGCAGGCGCGAGCGGGCGACGCCGGCGTGCTCGGGATGCCGGTCGGGATCGGGATCGATGATGAAGGCGCCATACATGCCCTTGTGCATGTGCCGGCGCAGCGGCACGTTGTGGCAATGGTAGAGGTGGCAGCCGAAGGGCCTGGCGTCGAATTCGTAGGTGAATTCACCGCCCGGATCGACCATGCCCGGCGTGCCCGGAATGCCGTCCATTCGCGCCGAATGAATGCCGTGAAAATGCAGGGAATGCGGGTGGGAACCGTAATTTCTGAAATTCACCCGGATACGGTCGCCTTCCCGCGCGCGCAGGGTCGGTCCCGGCACGCGGCCATTGTAAGTCCAGGCCGGAAACATGACGCCGGGTGCAATTTCGATATCCTTGTCCTCGGCGGTAATTTCGAAGGTGCGAAGGGTGCGACCGTCTGCGGTGCGCTCCACCGTGCCGGTTTCCCAATCCGTCAGCATGTCGTGGGGGTCGAAACCATTGGTTTGCGGATCGACCTCGCCGACCGTCATCATTGAGCCATGCGCGCCGTGGGCTTTCGCCGCGCTATCGGCCGGAGCCGAGCCCGGCGCTGTTGCCCCGTGAACTGAATGCGCGGTCTGGCCGGAGGCGCTGGTGGCCAGAAGCGCCCCTCCTCCCGCAGCCACGAGCCCGCCGGCGAGCAACCCTCTGCGGCTGACCAGTTCACCCGTCAATCGCGTCGGTGACGTCTTCTCCATTTGCGACTTTCTTTCCATTTTCATCTCTTGCGGCGGCTGTTTGTCGTGAGAACTATCGATTTCATTTGCATTTTGCAATTAAGAATCATTTGCAATTAAAATAACTATACTCGCCAGCCTATCTATATTCTGCAATTAGGAATTAATTGCAACAAGCATTTGACGAACGGGTGCAACATTGCGGTAATCCATCGCTTTGCCACCTACGGAGCCCAGCCAGAGAGGTCGATTTTCAACGGAGATCGTCAAAACCGGGACGTCGCGCCATGGAGCTAAGCCCCACCGGGACAGCATTTCCAGCCGCCCGTCGCGCCGGCGGACCGGGCATGAGCGTAAATTCCGGCAGGAAGGGGTTTCCAAACCGTCGGAAATCTGACCCATTGTGGCGAATTGAGCTTTGCTCGGAACGAGACTTTCCAACTGCATATCGGATTAAACAATGTCAGCCTTTTCCCGCCTCACGCCGCTTGCCGCTTCGCTTCCCTCAACCGTTCCCTTCGTCGGCCCCGAAGCCATCGAGCGCAACCGCGGCCTGAAGGTTGAAGCGCGTATCGGCGCCAATGAGAGCGGCTTCGGCCCCGCCCCTTCCGTGCTTCTGGCCATGCGCGATGCGGCGGCGGAGACCTGGATGTACAGCGATCCGGAAAATTATGAGCTGAAGGAAGCGCTTGCCATCCACCATGGCGTTGCACGCGGCAATATCGCGATCGGCAGCGGCGTCGATGGGCTGCTGGGTGAGATCGCGCGGCTGATCGTCGAGCCGGGCACGCCTGTCGTCACCTCTTTTGGCGGCTACCCCACCTTCAATTACCATGTGAACGGTTTTGGCGGGAAACTCGTGACCACGCCCTATGTCGACGATCACGAAGACCTTGACGGGCTTCTCGATCTCGTCATCCGGGAAAATGCGCCGCTCGTTTATTTCGCCAATCCCGACAATCCGATGGGAAGCTGGTGGGAAGCAAGCGAAGTCGTCGCCTTTGCCCGCGCCCTGCCGGAAACCTGCCTGCTCATTCTGGATGAGGCCTATTGCGAAACCGCGCCGGCCAGCGCCGTGCCGGCCATCGACGCGCTGATCGGCCAGCCGAATATTCTGCGCATGCGCACCTTCTCGAAAGCCTATGGGCTAGCGGGTGCGCGTGTGGGTTACGCCATCGGCACGCTCGGCAATGTCGAAGCCTTCGACAAGATCCGCAACCATTTCGGCATGGCGCGCATTTCGGTCGCCGGCGCTTTGGCGGCGCTGAAGGATCAGACCTATCTGCATGAAGTCGTTGGTAAAATTTCTGACGCCCGTGAGCGGATTTCGGCAATCGCGCGCAATAACGGCCTTTCACCGCTCCCCTCCGCCACCAATTTCGTCACCATCGATTGCCATCGCGACGGGGCTTATGCCCGCGCCATCGTCGATGGGCTGATGGAACATGGCGTCTTCATCCGCATGCCGGGCGTCGCGCCGCTCAACCGCTGCATTCGCGTGAGCGTGGGGCCGGGTGACAAGCTCGATCTGTTCGAGCAGGCATTGCCGAAGGTCCTCAAGGCGCTGGGCTGATATTGAGTGCCGTCATTCCGGCCTTGAGCCGGAATCCAGCGCGATCAAGTCCTTGATCGCGAAAGACCCCTTCACGCCGCAGACGCGGCGTGGCTGGATGCCGGATCAAGTCCGGCATGACGGAGGAAGGAAGCGATTCGAAAACCGCACCTGTCATGCCTGCCGTAGCGGTTTCATCCTCATGACAGGGTGATGCGAATGCGATTCAACATCCTCCCGCAAGCCCCTGCCCGCGAATCGTTTTCCGGCGAAGAGACATGGCCAAACATAAGAAAACCGCGCCGGCCTTGTTCCTGCCGGTCGCGGTTTGATGTGTCAGCGCAAAAGCCCTTTTCAAAGCCCTCGCCGCGTTCCCCTTCGGGTTTACTTTCCTTTGCGCCGGTCATCGGGACTGGAGGGAACCGGACCGGAAATCTCAATAAAGGCTTGGGTAAATCAGTGCATCGTCATCCAGTCACGGGCGGCGCGCAGCGCTTCGGCCAGTTCCGATTTCGTCATGTTGCGGGCGAGATCGGCGCGCAGCGAAGCGGCTCTTTCCGATCCGCGGATCGCGGCGATGTTGAGCCATTTATGGGCGGCGATCAGGTCCACCTTGCAGCCCCGGCCGGTCGCATAGACCAGGCCGAGATTGCAAAGAGTGTCGGCGCGGGTTTCGCCACCGGCAGCCATTTCGATATCGCGAATTTCAAAGCGTGCCATTGTTTTAATCCCTGTCCTTCTGCCTGTTTCATCATTCGCCTTCTTGTCGAGGCCATCGTCCGGACCTGCCGTCTTTTGCGGCTTTTTTGTCCTTTCGTCCGGCAGGTTTTCCCTGCGCTTTTGATGAGTTCACTATGCCACGGGGCCTTCAACGGTCGCTTAAAAGGCATGATTAATGCGCCGCAAACAAACTGCAAACGATTGGTAAAATTGGGTTTTCGTTAAATATCACGAGCCGCGGAAATTAAGGACTTTGCGGCGAATTTTACGAAAAGTTTAGAATTGGATTTAAACCCTTCCTTCACCACGATCAAAACAGCGATTTTCCAATTCTCCCTCTTTCGCTCCTGCCGCCGCTGCAAATGCCGCGCCGGGGCCGCAAATTTCTGTTTCCTTTTACGTGAACGTCAAATACTATCCGCCCTGCCCGTCATGAGGATGAAACGGGCACAGGATAGCGCGGTGCAAGGAGCAATCGTTGCGCCGCAGGCGGCTTGGGCCAGAGATGGCGCATTCGCACGCCAAAAGGGTTTGATCTGCGCATCGCGTCTTTGGGCCGCCGGCTCCAGAAAGCCTGCGCGAATTTCGGGAGGAATTTTATGAAGCGTATAATGACGATTGCCGCCGCCCTCATGCTGAGCGGCAACCTTGCCTTCGCCGCCGAGGCAATCGAAGGCAACTGGAAGACCGCCAGTGGCGAAACCGCCGTGATCGACCCCTGCGGCGGCGCCTTCTGCGTGACGCTGAAGACCGGCAAACACGCCGGAAAACAGATCGGCAAGCTTTCCGGTAAGGGAAACAGCTATTCGGGTGAAATCACCGATCCCGCCAATGACAAGACCTATAGCGGCTCCGGCACCGTTTCCGGCAACTCGCTGAGCATGAAGGGCTGCGTGCTGAAGGTTCTGTGCAAATCGCAGACCTGGACACGGCTGTAATCGACAGGGCGGCGGGCGGGCTTCTGTCCTGCCGCCTGCGGTCCCGCGCCTGACGGCACGGTGCGCTGCCAAGGACTACGTCCGAGACTGCGGGCGCACGCCGCATGGAAGCCATATATCCGTTGATGTATCGTTGCGCCCAACACCAACGAGAGCGACGCATGCGCCCCACCCTTTCGACAATCCTGATTGCGGGCACCTCGCATGTCGGCAAAAGCACCTTTACCCGCCTGCTGAGCGAAAGGCTGCGCTGCGAGGCAATATCGACCGACAGTCTCGCCCGCCATCCGGGCAGGCCATGGCCGGGCATTCCGGCACCGGTGGAAGAATATTACGCACGGCTCTCGGCGGAAACGATCCACTGGTTCCTGAAGATACATCATCAGAACATCTGGCCGCTGATCCGCACGATGATCGACAGCAGGTCCGCCGCCGGCGGTTCCACAATCTTCGAGGGCGCGGCCCTGCGGCCGGAATTCATTTCGCCCCTGCTTGGCGGCAGCGTCGCCGGTGTCTTTCTCCATGCCGGCAATGATTTTCTTCTCGAGAGAATGCGCTCTCACGCCCGCTATGAAGATGCAGCGGCTGAGAAGCGGCGGATCATCGACGCCTTCATCGAGCGTTCGTTGCGGGAAAACACGGACATGCTGGCATCCGCGCAGGAGCACCGCTTACCGGTTGTCGATGTGACCCAGCCTCAGGCATTCGAGACCCTGCTGACCGATCTTGCAGCACGTGCGGAAGCCCCTCTGTCCTGATCGAAAAGCGGGGGGGCCCGCGAGATGCCCGGCGCCATTGCGGCATCAATCTGTCATGTCACCACCCGTTAACATCCCTGAATGCCATATGAACCGGGGTCTCAGGGTCCGTTCAGTCCGAGTGTGGCAAAACTCTGTCCATCAACTCCAATAAGGGGAATGGACATGGCAAAGCTGATCAGCCGACTGGCAATCTTCGCGTTTCTCATGGCGATCTTCGCCATGTCCTTCGCCTCGCTCGTCGTTAATCCGAACCGCAGTTTCCAGCGGGTGAATGCGGGCGCGGCAATCGCCTGCCAGCATAGCCCCTCGCCCGCCGCCAATTGCCCCGTCGTGTTGTGAGGACAGGCCGATGACGACAAGTTTTTCCAACGGCCTGTTTTCCGCGCTACGGCTGGTGCTGATGGCCTCGATCTTTCTCGGTCCGGTCGCCGGACTTGCGGTTTACAAGGCCGATCCCCGCCCCGCCTCCAAGGGCGCCGGCTTCGTGCTTTTGATGAGCCTGCAGCGTGGCGCGCTCGGCTGAAATTTCCGCCGCCCCGCTGTTATTCGAACTGCCTTTTTGCGTTTCTTTTCAGTTTCTTCGTATTTCTGTCGCTTGCCTGTCGAAATTGCCCTCTTATAATGGGCCATGACAATAGCAAAACCAACGATTCCGCCCCTCACCTTCGTCACTCCTGAGCCTTTCGCGCCGCAGACATTCACGGACCCGAAACAAGCCGTGGCGGCTTTGAACGCGCTTTACGAACGCAACACGGCGTTCCTGATCAATTCCTTCACCGAACTTGCCAAGGGCGCGCCGATTGCCGGGCGCTACCGCGCCTGCTATCCGCAGGTCAGCCTTGAGACCGCCACCTTCGGCCATGTCGATTCGCGTCTCTCCTACGGCCATGTCACCGCCCCCGGCGTTTACACGACGACCATCACCCGGCCGGAGCTTTTCCGCCATTACCTCAAGGAACAGCTCGGGCTTCTGATGAAGAACCACGGCGTTCCGGTCACGGTGTCGGAATCGGCCACGCCCATTCCGCTGCATTTCGCTTTCGGCGAAGGCGCCTATGTCGAGGCGGCGGCGGCTTCTTCGCTGTCCGACGTGCCGCTGCGCGATCTGTTCGATACGCCCGACCTCAACAATACCGACGATCTCATCGCCAATGGCGAATACGATCAGGTGCCCGGCGAACCGGCACCGCTCGCGCCCTTTACCGCGCAGCGCATCGATTATTCGCTGGCACGCCTCAGCCACTATACGGCAACGAGCGCCAGCCACTTCCAGAACTTCGTGCTGTTCACCAACTACCAGTTCTATATCGATGAATTCGCCGCATGGGCGCGGCAGTTGATGAAGAATGGCGGCGAGGGTTACACGGCTTTCGTGGAGCCGGGCAATATCGTCACCCCCGCCGGTTGCGACAAGCCGGAAACGGATGCCGTGCTCGCGCGCCTGCCGCAGATGCCCGCCTATCACCTGAAGAAGAAGGGCCATGCCGGCATCACGCTCGTCAATATCGGCGTCGGCCCCTCCAACGCCAAGACGATCACCGACCATATCGCCGTGCTGCGCCCGCATGCCTGGCTGATGGTTGGCCACTGCGCCGGCCTGCGCAACAGCCAGCGGCTTGGCGATTATGTTCTGGCGCATGCTTATGTGCGCGAAGATCACGTGCTTGATGACGACCTGCCCGTCTGGGTGCCGATCCCGGCTCTGGCCGAAGTGCAAGTGGCGCTGGAAGGCGCCGTGGCGGAAGTCACCGGTTACGAAGGCTTCGAGTTGAAGCGCATCATGCGCACCGGCACCGTCGCCACCATCGACAACCGAAACTGGGAACTTCGCGATCAGGCCGGCCCCGTCAAGCGCCTGTCGCAGTCCCGCGCCATAGCGCTCGACATGGAATCGGCCACCATCGCCGCCAACGGCTTCCGCTTCCGCGTGCCCTACGGCACCCTGCTCTGCGTTTCCGACAAGCCGCTGCATGGCGAACTGAAACTGCCCGGCATGGCGACGGAGTTCTACCGCACCCAGGTCGCCCAACATCTGCAGATCGGCATCCGCGCCGTGCAGAAGCTCGCCGCCATGCCGACGGAAACGTTGCATTCGCGCAAGCTCAGAAGCTTTTACGAGACGGCGTTCCAGTAAGATCGCGCATCTTCGCCCTCAAGGTGCTGATGTTGGTTCATTCACCTTGAGGCGTCGAAATGCGTGTGACTATCGACCTTGATGACGAGCTGATCGCAGAGGTCATGGAAATTACCGGTCTCTCCAGCGCTGAAGCGGCGGCTGAAGAGGCCTTGAGGGAATTTATCCGGAGACACCGGGAGCTACGAGGCGTCGGCCGGCAAGGCAATCTCAGTGGAATCCGCGATAGCTGGAGAACGGATGAGTCCTAATCAACGCACTCAATGCTCTCATTGCCATCAAAGAACATAACCTCCGTCATTCCGGCCTTGAGCCGGAA
>NZ_ASXX01000037.1:0-18959 GCF_001526505.1 Agrobacterium sp. D14 | reverse complement strand
TTATTGCGCTCAAACTTGCTCTTTGCCATTAGTGGCTCTCCATTCTTGTCCCTTGACGGGAATAATCTTCAAAATTCGGTGGGGCGTACCCCGATCACTTCTGACCGGAGTACTTAGCCTGGATTTCCTGCGCCACGTTCGACGGAACCGGCGAATAGTGGTCGAACGTCATCGAGTACTGTGCACGGCCCTGCGACATGGAGCGCAGGTTGTCGACGTACTTGAACATGTTCGCGAGCGGAACATGCGCGTTGATGACGACGGCGATACCACGGCTTTCCTGGCCCTGGATCTGACCACGACGGGAGTTCAGGTCGCCGATAACGTCACCGACATAGTCTTCCGGCGTTACGACTTCGACCTTCATCATCGGCTCGAGAAGCTGTGCGCCAGCCTTCTTCGCTGCTTCACGGAAGCAGGCACGCGATGCGATTTCGAAGGCGAGAACCGACGAGTCAACATCGTGGAATGCACCGTCGACCAGCGTCGCCTTGACGCCGAGCATCGGGAAGCCAGCCAGCGGACCGGAAGACAGAACGCTTTCGATACCCTTCTGAACGCCCGGGATGTATTCCTTCGGAACTGCACCGCCAACGATCTTGGATTCGAACTTGAAGTCTTCGCCTTCGGGGTTCGGTTCGAAGATGATCTTCACGCGAGCGAACTGACCGGTACCACCGGACTGCTTCTTGTGCGTGTAGTCTTCTTCGTGCTGACGCGTGATGGTTTCGCGGTAGGCAACCTGCGGAGCGCCGACGGTTGCTTCAACCTTGAATTCGCGACGCATACGGTCAACGAGAATGTCGAGGTGAAGTTCGCCCATGCCCGCGATGATCGTCTGACCGGATTCTTCATCCGTCTTGACGCGGAACGAAGGATCTTCAGCAGCCAGACGGTTGAGCGCGAGGCCCATCTTTTCCTGGTCGCCCTTGGTCTTCGGCTCGATCGCGATCTGGATGACCGGCTCGGGGAATTCCATGCGCTCGAGGATAACCGGCTTCAGCGGATCGCAGAGCGTATCGCCAGTGGTGGTTTCCTTGAGGCCAGCCAGAGCAACGATGTCGCCGGCAAAGGCTTCTTCGATGTCTTCACGGCTGTTGGAGTGCATCTGCAGCATACGGCCGACGCGCTCGCGCTTGTCCTTGACCGTGTTGATGACAGACGTACCCTTTTCGAGCTTGCCCGAGTAGATACGTGCGAAGGTCAGCGAACCGACGAAGGGGTCGTTCATGATCTTGAACGCGAGCATGGAAAGCGGCTCGCTGTCGTCGGCATGACGCTCGATTTCGGCTTCGGTCTTGAAGTCGATACCCTTGATCGCCGGAATGTCCAGCGGAGAAGGCAGGTAGTCGACAACAGCGTCGAGAAGCGGCTGAACGCCCTTGTTCTTGAACGCGGTACCGCAGAACATCGGGTGGAACTTCACGTCGATGGTGCCGCGGCGAACGAGCGCACGGATCTTGTCGTTGTCGGGCATGATGCCGTTCAGGTAGTCTTCCATCGCTTCTTCGTCGATCTCGACAACGGTCTCGATCAGCTTTTCGCGATATTCGTCAGCCTTGGCCTTCATGTCTTCCGGGATTTCGACGACGTCCCACTGAGCGCCGAGCGATTCGTCGCGCCAGATGAGTGCGTTCATCTCGATCAGGTCGATAACGCCCTTGAACTCGGTCTCAGCGCCGATCGGCAGCTGCATGACAACGGCGATGGCGCCGAGACGGGTCTTGATCATTTCTACCGAGCGGTAGAAGTCAGCACCGGTCTTGTCCATCTTGTTGCAGAAGATCATGCGCGGAACATGATACTTCTCGGCCTGACGCCAGACGGTTTCCGTCTGCGGCTCAACACCGGCGTTGGCGTCGAGCAGCGCGATGGCGCCGTCGAGAACGCGCAGCGAACGCTCGACTTCAATGGTGAAGTCGACGTGGCCGGGGGTGTCGATGATGTTGAAGCGGCGCATCTTGCCGTCGCGACCCTTCCAGAAGGTCGTGGTGGCAGCGGAGGTGATGGTGATACCACGCTCCTGCTCCTGCTCCATCCAGTCCATCGTGGCAGCGCCATCGTGAACTTCGCCGATCTTGTGCGACTTACCGGTGTAATAAAGGATACGCTCGGTGGTCGTCGTCTTGCCGGCGTCGATATGCGCCATGATACCGAAATTGCGGTAGTCTTCGATTTTATATTCGCGAGCCATAATGGACTGCCTTTCGATATGCGACCGGTTAAGATTACCAGCGGTAATGCGAGAATGCGCGGTTGGCGTCGGCCATCTTGTGCGTGTCTTCGCGCTTCTTGACAGCGGAACCGCGGTTGTTCGCAGCGTCCATGAGTTCGCCGGAAAGGCGATCGACCATGGTCGTTTCGTTGCGCTTGCGGGCAGCCGTGATCAGCCAGCGGATAGCGAGGGCCTGACGGCGCTCGGGGCGAACGTCGACGGGAACCTGATACGTGGCACCACCAACGCGGCGCGAACGCACTTCAACGTGCGGAGCAACGTTGTCGAGGGCGGAGTGGAACACGCCGAGCGGCTCCTGCTTCGTCTTGCCCTGAACAACGTCGAACGCGCCGTAAACGATGCTTTCTGCGACCGACTTCTTGCCGTGAAGCATGATGGCGTTCATGAACTTGGTGACGACCAGATCGCCGAACTTCGGGTCCGGGTTGATCTCACGCTTTTCTGCACTATGGCGACGGGACATATTCTTTGTCTCTCAATGTTATTGACGCTAAACCACGCGGAGAACCTCGCGCAGCGCCGGAATTTGTTTAAACCCGAATTACTTCGGACGCTTCGCACCGTACTTGGAGCGGCGCTGCTTGCGGTTCTTGACGCCCTGGGTATCGAGAACACCGCGGATGATGTGGTAACGCACGCCCGGCAAGTCCTTTACGCGGCCGCCGCGGATCATGACCACGGAGTGTTCCTGAAGGTTATGACCTTCGCCCGGAATGTAGCCGATGACTTCGAAGCCGTTGGTGAGGCGGATCTTGGCAACCTTACGCAGAGCCGAGTTCGGCTTCTTCGGGGTCGTCGTGTAAACGCGGGTGCAAACACCACGCTTCTGCGGGTTTTCCTGAAGAGCAGGAACCTTGTTGCGCTTTACCTGTGCCTGGCGAGGCTTGCGGATCAGCTGGTTTACGGTAGGCATATAACCATCCCTTGCAAAAACTACTTTAGCCACCCTCACGGGTGGCGGCTATGCCGTTGCCGGCGACGATGCACGCATATATCCTCATGCGCAAAACGTGGCCCGATCCGTTTTCACGGATGGACCACCAAGAGCAGAGGACACCGGATGAGGCGTCTTGCGTGCAACATTCGTGTCTTCTACGTGCAATGGAGACCCGTTTGAGATGATGTTCGGGAAAAAGGTTACCGAACGGCCAGCACCCACAGAGGCTCCGATGGCGGGCGTACTACTGTTTTAGCCAGCTTTCGTCAAGGGTGAATCCACATTTTGCGCCGCCACCCATGGCCGCAAAGCCCACGTCCGGGCCATTTCCAACCCGCTTTAACATAAGTCGGCACAGAAGGCAGCGATTTTGACCTCCACGCTTTGGCTTTTCATAAAATCCGTCTATTGATTCCCTATGGCGGACCGGAGCCGCTCCGCCATGGGCGGGACCGATTCCCTCGGCCCGCATCACAGCAACGACAGATCAAGGAACCGCGTCATGAGCACCCTCCCCGACAACGACAACGGACGCGACGAGCCGATGGTCTTCATCGTCATCGGCAAGGCCTATGAGACCGACAATTCCGAGGGCATCGACATCCATGTCATCCTGCGGGCGCCGGATGACGATACCGCCGTGCGCGAAACGCTGAACGCGCTTTCCGAGGAAGGTTTCATCGAAGCCGATCTCGACCAGATCGGCATGCTGACCGACGTTCCGGATGAAGAGCCGCACGCCTCCGCCTATCAGGGCGCGCTCGAAGGCGAAGTCGCCATCATCCGCTTCGCCTGAGGCGCAGGTCCGTGGCGGTAAGACGTGTCGTCGCCAACATCGCAACGCCGGAACCCGCGCGGGCTCAGGCGTTCTATGGCGATATTCTCGGCATGACCGTCGCCATGGACCACGGCTGGATCCTGACCTATGCCAGTCCGCTCGAAGCCAGGGCGCAGGTCAGCTTCGCAAGCGAAGGCGGCTCCGGCACTGCCGTGCCGGACCTTTCCATCGAGGTCGATAATTTCGAAGAGATCCACGAAAGAATCCTGAAAGCGGGCTTGCCGATCGACTATGGCCCGGTTACCGAGGCCTGGGGCGTGCGCCGGCTGTTTCTGCGCGATCCCTTTGGCAAATTGGTCAATATATTAAGTCACTCATAGATTATATACTTTGAATACAATAGTATTATTTGATTATACGTTGAACAATAACGGAATATGAGGTTTAAATAGCCCCGACACAAGATTCCAGTGACGGGTTGAATAATATATTGTCGGCAGACATTATCGATGACATTTACGAGGCAGCGCTTTTCCCCGATCGTTGGGCACAGGTCATTGCCGCCATCGGCCACCGGCTGGATTTCTGGGGTGGCGCCCTTACCTGGGGCAAGGGTGAAGAAGAAGCCTGGCTTTACACGCCCAATTTCCAGGAACTGATGCAGGCCTTCATGGATGGCGGCTGGAACCGCAGAAACGACCGCCTCACCCGCGCAATCCGTGAGGGACAATTTTCCTTCGTGCAGGATTTCGATGTCTTCACCCATGATGAATGGGCCGGCCTGCCGATCGTGCGCGATTTCCTGATACCGCGCGGACTGGGATATGGCGCGGCCACCCAGGTTGCGCCGCCCGACCATCCGGCAATGACGGTGCTTTTCGAACGCAAGCTCGATAGCGGCGTCATAGGGCCGGAAACCATGGCGGCGCTCGACCGGCTGAGACCGCATATTGCCCGCAGCCTCACGCTGGCAACCCGGCTGCAGCGGCAGAAAGCCGACGCCATGACGCTTGGACTGAACGCCATCGGGGCGCCGGCGGCCGTGCTTCAGGCGAGCGGACGTGTGCTTTCCGCAAACGACATGTTTCTCTCCCTCAGGAAATGTATTTCCACCCGCGCCCACGACAGGATCGTGATTGCCGACGAAAGAGTGAACCGGCTGCTCTATAAGGCGCTTGCCGGGCATAATATCGGCTCTTTCCCGCTGCCGACCGGCGAAGATCGGTCCTGCATCCTCCACGTCATACCGTTGCGCAGGAACGCGCTGGATTTGTCCCCGAAAGGCTGCGCCATCGTGCTGATATCGCAACCCATGGGCACCGTCGCCGATGCGACCTCACTGCTAAAGGGGCTTTACGACCTCACCAGGGGTGAGGCCCGTGTAGCGCTGGAAATCATGAAGGGGCTTTCGCTTCCCGCCGTGGCGAAGCAATTGCAGATTTCCCACGAAACGGTGCGCAGCAACGCCAAGTCGATCTATGCGAAGACCGGCAGCACGGGCCAGACCGATCTCGTTCGCCGGCTTTCCGTCCTCACCCGTTATAACATCCGCGAACAGGGCTGACCCCGCCGCACGTGGCTGGAGACGTCGCCCGACCGCAAAAGCCACAGGTCCCTGTTCCACATAAACAAAAACGCCCGGATTGCTCCGGGCGTTTTGTTCTGAACTTTGGCGGGGCTTCGCAAAGCCCCTGCCCTTCCCGCCTTATTCGGCGGCCGGAGCCTGGTCCGTCATGTCCTGCAGCATCTGGTTCGCAGAGCCTGCACCGGTGCCCTTGCGGCGTTCCTCGAGAATGAGGTCGTCGCGCGAGGTGGCGATGCGGCGGATCTGCGTCATGGTGCCGCCAGTACCGGCCGGGATGAGACGGCCGACGATGACGTTTTCCTTGAGGCCCTGCAGCGTGTCCGTCTTGCCGGCGATTGCAGCTTCCGTGAGAACCTTGGTGGTTTCCTGGAAGGATGCGGCCGAGATGAAGGACGGCGTCTGCAGCGAAGCCTTGGTGATACCGAGCAGGACAGGATCGCCGTAAGCCGGCTTCTTGCCTTCCTCGATCAGGCGGTCGTTCATGTCGTCCAGCTCGATACGGTCGACATTGTCGCCGACGATGTACTGGCTGTCGCCCGCATCGGTGATCTCGACCTTCTGCAGCATCTGGCGAACGATCACCTCAATGTGCTTGTCGTTGATCACAACGCCCTGCAGTCGGTAGACTTCCTGGATTTCGTTCACGAGGTAGGAAGCCAGAGCCTCCACGCCCTTGATCGCCAGAATGTCGTGCGGTGCCGGGTTACCGTCGAGGATGTATTCACCCTTTTCGATATAGTCGCCTTCCTGAAGGTGGAAGGGCTTGCCCTTCGGGATCAGGTATTCGACCGGCTCGACGCCGTCTTCCGCAGGCTCGATCATCACGCGACGCTTGTTCTTGTAGTCGCGGCCGAGACGGATCGTACCATCGATCTCTGCGATGATGGCGTGGTCCTTCGGACGACGGGCTTCGAACAGTTCAGCAACGCGCGGCAGACCGCCGGTGATGTCCTTCGTCTTGGCGCTTTCCAGCGGCGAACGTGCAAGAACGTCACCCTGGGAGACCTTCGCACCCGGCTCGACCGACAGGATGGCGTCGACCGAGAGCTGGAAGCGGGCTTCGCCACCACGGGCAAGCTTCGCAACAGCACCGGAAGCGTCCTTGATGACGATTGCGGGCTTGAGGTCCGAACCGCGCGGCGTTGAACGCCAGTCGATAACCTGACGCTTGGTGATGCCGGTGGATTCGTCGGTGGCTTCCAGAACGGAGAGGCCGTCGACGAGGTCCTCGAAGTAAACGGTACCTTCCACTTCCGTCATCATCGGACGGGTGTAGGGGTCCCACTCTGCAAGGCGCTGACCGCGCTTAACCTTGTCGCCGTCGTCAACGAAGATCTTCGAACCATAGGCAACGCGCTGCGAAGACCGCTCCTGGCCACGCTCATCGAGAATGGTGACGGCCATGTTACGGCCCATCGCGATGAGTGCGCCTTCGGAGTTGCGCAGGATGTTGCGGTTCTTGATCGCAATCGTGCCCTCGTAAGAGGCTTCGAGGAACGACTGATCGACCACGTTCGCCGTACCGCCAAGGTGGAAGGTACGCATGGTAAGCTGCGTGCCCGGTTCACCGATGGACTGTGCGGCGATGACGCCGACGGCTTCGCCCATGTTGACAGGCGTACCGCGTGCAAGGTCACGACCGTAGCACACGCCGCAGACGCCGATCTGCACTTCGCAGGTCAGAGCCGAACGGATGCGGACGGACTGGATACCGGCCTTCTCGATGGCAGCCACGTCGGCTTCGTCGATCAGCGTGCCGGCCTTGACGATGTTTTCGCCGGAAACCGGATGATCGATGTCGTCCAGGGCCGTACGGCCGAGGATACGTGCGCCGAGCGAGGCAACGACCTGACCGGCATCGACGATGGCGGTCATGGTGAGGCCCTTGTCGGTGCCGCAATCCCTGGAGTTGACGATGCAATCCTGCGCGACGTCGACGAGACGACGGGTCAGGTAACCCGAGTTCGCCGTCTTCAGGGCGGTGTCTGCAAGACCCTTACGGGCACCGTGGGTCGAGTTGAAGTACTCGTTAACGGTCAGGCCTTCCTTGAAGTTCGAGATGATCGGCGTCTCGATGATTTCACCCGACGGCTTCGCCATCAGGCCGCGCATGCCGCCCAGCTGACGCATCTGGTTCGGAGAACCACGAGCACCCGAGTGCGACATCATGTAGATGGAGTTCATCGGCTTCTGGCGGCCCGTTTCCGGATCGAACTCGACAGCCTTGATGCGTGCCATCATTTCTTCGGCGACCTTTTCGGTAGCCTTGCCCCAGGCGTCGACAACCTTGTTGTACTTTTCGCCCTGGGTAATGAGACCATCGTTATACTGCTGTTCGTATTCCTTCACGAGAGCTTCGGTGTCGCCGACGATCTTCACCTTGCTGTCCGGAATGACCATGTCGTCCTTGCCGAACGAAATGCCGGCGCGGCAGGCATGGGCAAAGCCGAGCTGCATGATGCGGTCGCAGAAGATGACCGTGTCTTTCTGGCCGCAATGACGGTAGACCGTGTCGATCATCTTGGAGATGTTCTTCTTGGTCATTTCCTGGTTGCAGACGTCGAAAGGCACGTTGACGTTCTTCGGCAGAAGTTCGCCAATCAGCATACGGCCGGGGGTCGTCTCATGGATCTTCGAAACCGGCTTGCCATCGGCATCCACGGTCTTGAAGCGGCCGCGGATCTTGGCATGCAGCGTCACGACCTTGTTTTCAAGCGCGTGATGCAACTCGCCGATATCCGAGAAGGCCATGCCTTCGCCCGGCTCGTTCTGGTTCATGATCGACAGGTAATACAGGCCGAGAACCATGTCCTGCGAAGGAACGATGATCGGGTGGCCGTTTGCCGGATGCAGGATGTTGTTGGTCGACATCATCAGCACGCGCGCTTCGAGCTGGGCTTCCAGCGAAAGCGGAACGTGAACAGCCATCTGGTCACCGTCGAAGTCGGCGTTGAAGGCCGTGCAGACGAGCGGGTGCAGCTGGATGGCCTTGCCTTCGACCAGCATGGGTTCGAAAGCCTGGATACCCAGACGGTGCAGCGTCGGTGCGCGGTTCAGGAGAACCGGATGCTCGCGGATGACCTCGTCGAGGATATCCCAGACTTCCGGCTTTTCCTTTTCAACCAGCTTCTTGGCCTGCTTGACGGTCGAGGAGTAACCCTTGGCGTCGAGGCGGGCATAGATGAACGGCTTGAACAGTTCGAGCGCCATCTTCTTCGGCAGGCCGCACTGGTGCAGCTTCAGTTCCGGACCGGTCACGATGACCGAACGACCGGAATAGTCGACGCGCTTGCCGAGAAGGTTCTGGCGGAAACGGCCCTGCTTGCCCTTGAGCATGTCGGAGAGCGACTTCAGCGGACGCTTGTTGGCGCCCGTGATGACGCGGCCGCGACGGCCGTTGTCGAACAGCGCATCGACGGATTCCTGCAGCATACGCTTTTCGTTGCGGATGATGATACCCGGCGCACGAAGCTCGATCAGGCGCTTCAGACGGTTGTTACGGTTGATGACGCGGCGATAGAGATCGTTAAGGTCGGACGTCGCGAAACGGCCGCCATCCAGCGGAACCAGCGGGCGCAGGTCCGGCGGAATGACCGGAACGACCTTCATGATCATCCATTCCGGACGGTTGCCGCTTTCCATGAAGTTCTCGACGATCTTCAGGCGCTTCATCAGCTTCTTCTGCTTCAGGTCAGAAGTCGTTTCAGCAAGCTCGACGCGCAGGTCGCCGGCGATCTTTTCGAGGTTCATCGAAGCCAGCATCTCATAGATGGCTTCAGCGCCGATCATGGCGGTGAACTGGTCTTCGCCAAACTCGTCAACGGCGATCATGTACTCTTCTTCGGACAGAAGCTGGTTCTGCTTCAGCGAAGTGAGGCCGGGTTCCGTGACGATGTAGTTCTCGAAATAGAGAACGCGCTCGACATCCTTCAGCGTCATGTCGAGCAGGGTCGAGATACGCGAGGGAAGCGACTTCAGGAACCAGATATGGGCAACCGGCGCTGCGAGCTCGATATGGCCCATGCGCTCACGGCGAACGCGCGACAGCGTCACTTCGACACCGCACTTTTCGCAGATGATGCCCTTGTACTTCATGCGCTTGTACTTGCCGCACAGGCACTCATAGTCCTTGATCGGTCCGAAGATGCGCGCGCAGAAGAGACCGTCGCGTTCCGGCTTGAACGTACGGTAATTGATGGTTTCCGGCTTCTTGATCTCGCCGTAGGACCACGACAGGATTTTTTCCGGCGAAGCGATCGAAATCCGGATGGAATCGAAATGCTGCGCAGGCACCTGAGGATTGAAAAGATTCATGACCTCTTGGTTCATGCCTTGTCTCCTTGAGAGGCTAGCTGCTGCCCCTGTTTGCATCTGGACCGGCTTCTTCCCGGGTCACCGTCCAGAGCTTTAAATACGGATTAACCGCATAATGCGGCGAAAGTGTCCCGAACCGGCCAATACCGTCCGGGAAACCGGCAGGCGCCCTTGAAGGCGCCCGCCTCTATCGTCTTATTCCGCCGCGTCGGGCAGCTGGTCTTCGGGCTGGTTCTCGATCTTCGAGTTTTCCAGTTCGACCGAAAGACCGAGCGACCGCATTTCCTTGACGAGAACGTTGAAGCTCTCCGGAATACCGGCTTCGAAGGTGTCGTCGCCACGGACGATCGCTTCGTAAACCTTGGTGCGGCCCGCCACGTCGTCCGACTTGACGGTGAGCATTTCCTGCAGCGTGTAAGCCGCGCCGTATGCTTCCAGAGCCCAGACTTCCATTTCCCCGAAGCGCTGTCCGCCGAACTGCGCCTTGCCGCCCAGCGGCTGCTGGGTAACGAGCGAGTAAGGACCGATCGAGCGAGCGTGGATCTTGTCGTCGACAAGGTGGTTCAGCTTGATCATGTACATGTAGCCGACGGTGACCTTGCGGTCGAACGGCTCACCGGTACGACCGTCGTAAAGGACGGACTGACCGGATTCATGCAGACCTGCCTTCTTCAGCATCGCGGCAACGTCAGGCTCATGCGCACCGTCAAAAACCGGGGTCGCGATGGAAACACCGCGCTTGGCTTCTTCGGCAAGCTTCACCAGCGAGTCGTCGTCGAAACGCTGAACCTCGTCATTGGCTTCAGACGCGTAGATTTCCGTCAGCTCGCTGCGAAGCTCGCTGATGTCCATCGTCTTGCGATACTCTTCGAGCATCTCGCCGATCTTCTTGCCCATGCCTGCGCATGCCCATGCGAGGTGGGTTTCGAGGATCTGGCCGACGTTCATGCGCGAAGGCACGCCAAGCGGGTTCAAGCAGATGTCGACATGCGTGCCGTCTTCGAGGAACGGCATGTCCTCGACCGGAACGATACGCGAGACGACGCCCTTGTTACCGTGACGGCCGGCCATCTTGTCGCCCGGCTGGATCTTGCGCTTAACGGCAACGAAGACCTTGACCATCTTCATGACGCCCGGAGGCATTTCATCGCCGCGCTGGACCTTTTCGACCTTGTCCATGAAGCGCTGTTCAAGGCGCGACTTGGATTCGTCGTACTGGCCACGAAGCGCTTCCAGCTCGGACTGAGCCTTTTCGTCTTCGACTGCGAACATCCACCACTGCGAGCGGGGATATTCGGAAACGACGGCGTTGGAAAGCTCGACGCCCTTCTTGAAGCCCTTCGGACCGGCGATGGAAACGTGGCCACGCAGCATGTCGATCAGACGGCCGTAGACGTTACGGTCGAGGATCGCCTGCTCGTCGTCGCGGTCCTTCGCCAGACGCTCGATCTCTTCGCGCTCGATAGCCATCGCGCGCTCGTCCTTCTCCACACCGTGACGGTTGAAGACGCGGACTTCAACGACCGTACCGAACGTGCCCGGAGGCATGCGCATGGAGGTGTCGCGAACGTCGGAAGCCTTTTCACCGAAGATGGCGCGCAGAAGCTTTTCTTCCGGCGTCATCGGGCTTTCACCCTTCGGCGTGATCTTGCCGACGAGGATGTCGCCCGGCTGAACTTCCGCACCGATGTAAACGATACCGGCTTCGTCGAGGTTCTTCAGCGCCTCTTCCGAAACGTTCGGAATGTCGCGCGTGATTTCTTCCGGACCAAGCTTCGTGTCGCGCGCCATCACTTCGAATTCTTCGATGTGGATGGAGGTGAACACGTCGTCGGAAACGATACGCTCCGACATCAGGATCGAGTCTTCGTAGTTGTAGCCGTTCCAGGGCATGAACGCGACGAGCGCGTTGCGGCCGAGAGCCAGATCGCCGAGGTCGGTCGACGGACCGTCCGCGATGATATCGCCCTTGGAGATGTTGTCGCCGACGGAAACCAGCGGACGCTGGTTGACGCAGGTGTTCTGGTTCGAACGCTGGAACTTCTGCAGACGGTAGATGTCAACACCGGACTTGCCGGCATCGAGGTCTTCCGTGGCGCGGATAACGATACGGGTCGCATCCACCTGATCGACCACACCGCCACGACGGGCTGCGATGGCAGCGCCGGAGTCACGGGCGACGATCGGCTCCATGCCGGTACCGACGAACGGTGCCTCGGCGCGCAGAAGCGGAACGGCCTGACGCTGCATGTTCGAGCCCATGAGAGCGCGGTTGGCGTCGTCGTTTTCCAGGAACGGAATGAGAGCCGCTGCGACCGAAACGAGCTGCTTCGGCGAAACGTCCATCAGGTTGATGTTGTCGCGCGGTGCGAGCATAACTTCGCCCGAGTGACGGCAGACGACGAACTCTTCCGAGAACGAACCGTCTTCATTGAGCGGCGCGTTGGCCTGCGCGACGTAATACTTGGCCTCTTCCATGGCGGAGAGGTAGATCACGTCGTTGGTCACCTTACCGTCGACGATCTTGCGGTACGGGCTTTCGATGAAGCCGTACTTGTTGACGCGGGCGAAGGTTGCAAGCGAGTTGATCAGACCGATGTTCGGGCCTTCCGGCGTTTCGATCGGGCAAATACGGCCGTAATGGGTCGGGTGAACGTCGCGGACTTCGAAGCCGGCGCGCTCGCGGGTAAGACCGCCCGGTCCAAGAGCCGAAAGACGGCGCTTGTGGGTGATTTCCGAAAGCGGGTTCACCTGGTCCATGAACTGCGACAGCTGCGAGGAACCGAAGAATTCGCGAACGGCGGCTGCTGCCGGCTTCGCGTTGATCAGGTCCTGCGGCATCACGGTGTCGATTTCGATCGAGGACATACGTTCCTTGATCGCACGTTCCATGCGCAGAAGGCCCAGACGATACTGGTTTTCCATCAGTTCGCCGACAGAACGGACACGGCGGTTGCCGAGGTTGTCGATGTCGTCGATTTCGCCCTTGCCGTCGCGCAGTTCGACCAGCATCTTGACGACGGCGAGGATGTCTTCCTTGCGCAGCGTGCGCACGGTGTCTTCCGCATCGAGGTCGAGGCGCATGTTCATCTTGACGCGGCCAACGGCCGACAGATCGTAACGCTCCGCATCGAAGAACAGCGAGTTGAACATCGCTTCCGCCGATTCCATGGTCGGCGGCTCACCCGGACGCATGACGCGGTAGATGTCGAACAGGGCTTCCTGACGGTTCTCGTTCTTGTCGGCAGACAGCGTGTTGCGGATATAGGCGCCAACATTGACGTGGTCGATGTTGAGGACCGGAATCTCGTCGAAGCCGGACTGCAGGATGAGACCGAGGGTCTTCTCGTCGATTTCGTCGCCGGCTTCGAGATAGATTTCACCCGTCTCGTAGTTGACGATGTCTTCGGCCAGATAGTTGCCGTAGAGGTCTTCGTCGGTCGCCTTCAGCGCCTTCAGGCCCTTCTCCGTCAGCTGGCGGATCAGGCGCGGGGTCAGCTTCTTGCCACCTTCGACCACGACTTCGCCGGTATCGGCGTCGATCATGTCGGTGATGACCTTGGCGTTCTTCAGCGTCTCGGGCTGGAACGGAATGCGCCAGCCGTCGCCGTCGCGCTCATAGGAAGCCTTGGTGTAGAAGGTCGACAGAATGTCTTCGCCATCCATGCCAAGCGCCATCAGCAGCGAGGTCACGGGGATTTTGCGGCGACGGTCGATACGCGCATAGACGATGTCCTTGGCGTCGAACTCGATGTCGAGCCAGGAACCGCGATAGGGGATGACGCGGGCAGCGAAGAGCAGCTTGCCGGAAGAATGGCTCTTGCCCTTGTCGTGATCGAAGAACACGCCCGGCGAACGGTGCATCTGCGAAACGATGACGCGCTCGGTGCCGTTGACGATGAACGTACCGTTATTGGTCATGAGCGGCATGTCGCCCATGTAGACGGACTGTTCCTTGATGTCCTTGATGGACTTCGCGCCCGTATCTTCATCGATATCGAACACGATGAGGCGCAGCGTCACCTTGAGCGGCGCAGCATAGGTCAGATCGCGCTGACGGCATTCCTCGACGTCGAACTTCGGCGCTTCGAATTCGTAGGACACGAATTCAAGCATGGAGGCACCGGAAAAATCGGTGATCGGGAATACGGACTTGAATACGGCATTCAATCCCTCGTCGGGACGGCCACCCTTGGGCTCGTCAACCATGAGAAACTGGTCGTACGAAGCCTTCTGAACCTCGATGAGGTTCGGCATTTCCGCTACTTCTGGAATTTTGCCGAAAAACTTGCGTACGCGCCTGCGACCGTTAAACGAAAGGGTCTGAGCCATCGTCGCTCCTTTAAAATTGCATCCGGGCCTGCAACGGACGGGAACCGATGGCCAGTCGATCCCGTCAAGCAATGGGTGTCATCAATCTCGTTCCACATCCCGGATCGATCAGGCCGGATTGCCTAGATGAGCCGGTTCGGAACCATTCTCTTGAAGAACCCATTACCCAAAAGCCATTTTCACGCGGCTTTTGGGTAATGAGTTTTAAAAACGATGACGACGGAAAGGGGCATGAAGCCCCTTCCCGCCAGTAATCGCAAGATTACTTAACGTCGACCTTAGCGCCGGCTTCTTCAAGCTTCTTCTTGAGATCAGCAGCTTCAGCCTTGGAAACAGCTTCCTTGACAGCCTTCGGAGCGCCTTCAACGAGGTCCTTGGCTTCCTTCAGGCCGAGGCCCGTGATAGCGCGGACTTCCTTGATGACGTTGATCTTGTTGGCGCCAGCGTCAACCAGGATCACGTCGAATTCAGTCTTTTCTTCTTCAGCAGCAGCAGCAGCGCCTGCACCGCCAGCAACAGCAGCAACAGCTACCGGAGCAGCAGCGGAAACGCCCCACTTTTCTTCGAGAAGCTTGGACAGTTCTGCAGCTTCCAGAACGGTCAGCGAGGAGAGGTCGTCTACGATCTTTGCGAGATCAGCCATTTTGATAGTTCCTTTTGTTCAGTTCGAACCAGTTTGAATATTTACAGCGAAAAACCGCCTTAAGCGGCTTCGTCCTTCTTGGCGTAAGCCGAGAACACCCGTGCCAGCTGGCTTGCAGGTGCGGCGACAACCGTAGCGACGCGGGTTGCCGGGGCATTGAGAAGGCCCAGCAGCTTTGCGCGCAGCTCGTCCAGCGAAGGCAGGGTCGCAAGCGACTTGACTGCTTCGGCGTTGAGCGTGGTTGCACCCATGGCGCCACCGAGAACAACGACCTTGTCGTTGGTCTTGGCGAAATCCATGACGACTTTCGGAGCGATCATCGGGTCGACGCTGTATGCAATCAGCGTCTGGCCCTTGAAGAGATCTGTCATCCCTTCCGACTCCGTGCCCTGAAGAGCGATCTTGGCCAGGCGGTTCTTCGCGACCTTGACGGTGCCTCCGGCAGCGCGCATCTTCGAACGGAAGTCGTTCATCTGCGCAACGGTGACACCAGCATAGTGGGCCACGACAACCGAACCGGAAGCCTTGAAGACTTCGTTCAGCTCCGTGACGAATTCGCGTTTTTCCGCTCTTTCCACTGTCTGTCTCCAGTAGACGGGAACACAACATGTGAACCCGTCGGGTTTGCCTTTGCCCCAAGGGACCTTTTTACAAAGATCCCGAGCGACGCTCGAGGATCCTGTCCCCCGCTCTGTCGCCGCAAACGGCTTCAGGCACAGGCACACCAGGTTCGAACCGGACAGTCAGGCATCTAGGATGCCTCAAATCCAGCCTCACCCGTCTCATGCAGGTTGAATGATTAAGGCCAGGTCCCGAAAGACATGGCCACCCGCAATCTCGGACAGGAGTTCCGGGTTTCCCCGGAAATCTCCGGCTCCTGGGAGCCGGAAATTCTTTTATTCGCACTTCCCTTGGGAAGCGCGAGAATTGATTAAGCCGTAACCGACGAAGGGTCGATCTTGACGCCCGGACCCATGGTCGAGGAAATCGCGACGCGCTTGACGTAGTTGCCCTTGGCACCCGTCGGCTTTGCCTTGATGACGGCATCGGCGAAAGCCTTGATGTTTTCTTCAAGAGCCTTGGCGTCGAACGAAGCCTTGCCAACGCCAGCGTGTACGATACCGGCCTTTTCGACGCGGAACTCGACAGCGCCGCCCTTGGACGCCTTGACGGCGCCGGCAACATCCATCGTCACCGTACCGACCTTCGGGTTCGGCATCATGCCACGCGGGCCGAGTACCTTGCCGAGACGGCCGACGAGCGGCATCATGTCCGGGGTCGCGATGCAACGATCGAAGTCGATCTTGCCGCCCTGAACGATTTCAACCAGTTCTTCTGCACCGACAACGTCAGCGCCAGCAGCCGTGGCTTCATCAGCCTTGGCGCCACGGGCGAAGACGGCGACGCGAACGTCACGGCCGGTGCCGTTCGGCAGGTTGACGACGCCGCGAACCATCTGGTCCGCATGGCGCGGGTCAACGCCGAGGTTCATCGAAACTTCAACGGTTTCGTCGAACTTGGCGACAGCACGTTCCTTGACCATCGAAATGGCGTCGGTGAGAACGTAAAGCTTGTTAGGATCCACGCCTTCGCGGATCTTCTGAATGCGCTTTGCTACCTTGGCCATGATCAACCTACCACTTCCAGGCCCATGGCGCGGGCAGAGCCCTCAACCATTGCCATTGCGCCTTCGATGTCGGCTGCGTTCAGATCCTTCATCTTGGCTTCAGCGATCGTCTTGACCTGAGCCTTGGTGATGGAGCCGACCTTGGCGCCCTTGCCAGGCGTCTTGGAACCGGAGGTGATCTTTGCTTCCTTCTTCAGCCAGTAGGTCATCGGCGGCTGCTTCATGACGAAGGTGAAGGACTTGTCCTGGTAATAGGTGATGACGACCGGGATCGGCATACCCTTTTCCATTTCCTGCGTGGCGGCATTGAACGCCTTGCAGAATTCCATGATGTTAATGCCACGCTGACCAAGTGCCGGACCGATCGGCGGGGACGGATTGGCCGCCCCGGCCTTTACCTGCAACTTGAGCTGGCCTGCAACTTTCTTAGCCATATCTCTCTGCCTTTCAATTCAAACCGGTTACCCGGCTTCTCTTAAGCCGGATTGCTCCGGCGGCTGCGGTTGCGTGGTGCGGCGCCCTGCCCCGGCTTAAAGAGCCAGTTAGCCTTCCACGCGCTTGGGGTCTCGCCCCGCCAATCAGACCTTTTCGACCTGATTGTATTCCAGCTCGACCGGCGTAGCGCGGCCGAAAATCGACACTTCCACCTTCAGGCGCGAACGCTCTTCGTCGACATCCTGAACCACGCCGTTGAACGACGCGAACGGACCGTCGGAAACGCGAACCTGCTCGCCAATCTCGAACGAAACCGAAGACTTCGGACGCTCGACACCTTCCTGAACCTGACCGAGGATACGCTCGGCTTCATAATCGGGAATCGGAACAGGCTTGCTGTCCGAACCGAGGAAACCGGTAACCTTCGGCGTGTTCTTGATGAGGTGATAGGCCTCATCCGTCAGGTTGGCGCGCACCAGCACGTAACCTGGGAAAAACTTGCGCTCGCTATCGACCTTGCGGCCACGACGCACCTCGACCACCTTTTCGGTCGGCACGAGGATTTTCTCGAAAAGATGATCCAGACCCTTCTGGCGGGCCTTTTCCTCGATCGACTCGGCGACCTTCTTTTCGAAATTCGAATATGCGTGAACGATATACCAGCGCGCTGCCATTTTTATTCTCCGTTCGATCCTTCCACCGGGCCTTTGACCGCGCCGTTACCGGCCTACGTTCAGCACCAGGCTGAGCAGCCAGCCGATGAGCTGATCCGCAGCAAAGAAGAACAGAGCCGCAAAAATGACCATCACCAGCACCATAGCCGTCGAAATCATGGTCTCGCGGCGCGACGGCCAAGTGATTTTTGACGCTTCGGCGCGAACCTGCTGCAGAAACGTAAACGGATTGGTTTTGGATGCCATTGACTGCCCACGCAATTACGGCGCGTAAAGCCGAACTAATCAGCCCCACGCACCGCGTGTCTGTTTTGACCCTACATAAACACCGATTCCCTTTTTAACAAGAGGAAATCGACATTCCGCGAAATTCGCCGGAAATCCGGCACCCATCTGCCATGCAGCGAGGACCCGCGCTTGCGAATGGAAAGTGGCAGGGGCAGAGGGGCTCGAACCCCCGACCTGCGGTTTTGGAGACCGCCGCTCTACCAACTGAGCTATACCCCTTGATCACCTGAACCGACCGCGAAATCGCTTGGCCAATTCGGTATGCGCTCCTTTAAGGTGCAGGGAAAAGAATGGCAAGTGTGTTTTTTGTTTTTTCACATTGTCTGGCAAAATACCCTGGCACACCCCGCCCACGGGGTACATCGTTCAATTCGCTGATCTTCCCCGCATTTCACAGGAACGCCCATGAGCATCTATCTCGTCCGTCACGGCCAGACCGAATTCAACGCCGTTCGCCGCTGGCAGGGTCAGGTCGATTCGCCGCTGACGGAACTGGGGCGACAACAGGCTATGCGCATGGGCCGCAGGCTCGCCGCGCTGATCGAAACCGATGAAGTCCATATTTTCTCCAGCCCGCTCGGCAGGGCGAGACAGACCTGCGAGATCGTCGCAGGCGAAATCGGCATGATCGACGGCATCACCCTCGATCCCGGCCTGATGGAGATCGGCATGGGCGTATGGGACGGCATGACGGATTACGAGATCGATTATGAATATCCCGGCATGCGCGACGGGCTGGATCGATACGAATGGTTCTTCCACGCGCCGGGCGGTGAGACGTTCGAAAGAATGACGAGCCGGGTGGCCCGCAGCCTGGAGACCATTCAGCAGAGACAGGCTCGCGATGCGATCGTCATCTGCCACGGCATCACCAGCCGCCTGTTGCGTGGCGTCTATGCGAACCTTCCAAAGGAGGAAGCATTGCGCCTCGATGTGCCGCAGGACGCATTCTTCCATCTCAAGGATGGCGACATCGTCCGCATCGACTGCTGAGCCCTTTCAGGCAATAAAAAACCCCGCCGTTTCCAGCGGGGTTTTCTTCAATCCCTTGCGGGTTTGAAATTACTCGACGATCGAGGCAACGATGCCGGCGCCGACGGTACGGCCGCC
>NZ_ASXX01000036.1:0-20492 GCF_001526505.1 Agrobacterium sp. D14 | reverse complement strand
CCGGGGGCACCAGTAAAATCAATCGCTTAGTGCAGTTATGTTGCCCAGCCTCTACTAGTGCATGCGTCTTGGGCAACATATTGGGCAACATCAGCTATTATTGGCCAACGACCGAGCCTTTTCGACTTTCGTTTTGGCCGCGGTGAGGTGCTTCCCCAAGCCGTTCATTCCGAATTGCAGGGCATTAGCCTCCGTTCGTAGGTTCTCATCACCGCTCATGGATTCCAAAGCATAGTTGATCAGAACTGGTTTTCGAGTCCTTGGATGGTCTTCGGGCGATCAGAGGTCATCAGACTCATCCTTTGTAGAAATGAGATGGGGCAGAGAGGACAGCAGCGCTGCCGTTTCACTTTCGCTGAGGTGGCCTGAATTCTCGCGTGCGAGGTTGGCCAGGAAGCTCGCCTTCGTGCGCGCATCAACTATGAAAGTCGGGAGGAAGGAGCAGATCGCGAGCGTTGCACCTTCCAGAAGAGCACCTTCTGTCATCTGGCGGTTGTCGGCTTCTGCGCGCTCCCGGCTATCCCGGGGAGCGTCATCGGCATCTCGCATCGCCTCAATGACAGCAGCGTAGTGACGCCAGTAGGCCTCCATGAGGCGGGGAAGTGCGGCCACGCCTTCGGCGGCGGCCGGAATCGATGTGTTCGGCATTTCGGTATCCACTTCTTGCGTTAATCAATGCTTAGGGTATTATATGATACCTGAGGAATCGTCAATACCTGAGGCATTATTTTAGCGAGGACAGATGATCACGAGTGAGCAGGTTCGAGCAGCGCGCGCGCTGTTGCGATGGGAACAAAAGGATTTGGCTGCAACTTCCAAGGTGTCGCTGCCTTCCATTAAAAGGTTGGAATCGCAGCCCGGACCATTGGCTGCGCAGGAACGAACGATTGAAGCGATCCAAACCGCGTTTGTTTCAGCTGGTGTCATATTCCTTGACAAGGGTATATCGGCTGAGGGCGGAGCGGGAGTGAGGCTTAAGTAAATGATGACCGATCCGAAAACGTGGCCTTTGGTTGCAGGTTTTTTAGCCGCAGCCCTATGGTTAGCATCGGCTGTTTTTTCCTTTGCGGCGCTCCGGGTAAATCTCGATGTCACAGCTCCGCCCGGTTATGACCGCGATCACATTGGAATATTACTTGGCACAGATGGCAACGGCCGACCAGCCTTCAGCATTAACGGCATGACGCCGCCCACAAAGAATGAATGGTTGCAGTATCAGCGAACTGCATTTCGACACGGCGCAATAGCGGCGGCGATTAACGGAACAGCGGCAGTATTTGCTTGCATTGCGGCCTTCCTTGCCTTCGTGATTTAGCATCTCAAAAGCAGCACGAGGGTAAGGAAAATGAGGTCGGGAGAATGAACGCCTGGGCAACGACAATTATAAGCGGACTGGTTCTCGTTGTTGCATTTATGCAGTGGAGAACAGCGCATCAAAAGGTACTACTCGACCTATTTGAAAGGCGCTTCAACATTTACTCGCGGGCATTGAAGATCATAGACCAAACTCTCGGCCCTGAGGCGTCAACCTTTCCTGAGGACCTGCCATCGCTCGCAGAGGAATCGCGATTGTTGTTTGGAGAGGAGGTCTATGATTACCTCAGAGGAATGGTAAAGCCACTCGCTTCCATGGGATCCGATATGTTCCTAGCCCGCCAGATTGACCACTCGTCGTACTTGGAGAAAAATCCTTATTTCGACGTTGACAATACGCACACCGGCGAGAGAACTGCTGCGGTCTGGAAAGCAAATTCCGATGAAGCGCAACGCCTCAAAGCAGCGCTTCTCTCTGCTGTTTCCCCATATTTACGAATGGACCAGAAGCAAATCCTAACTCCTGCTCAGTGGTTCGAGAAACGCAACCGTATTCGGCTCAGCTATGCCGACGAGAAGCAAAAATGACTGATGAAAACCAGACAGCTCACCATGAACTTGCGCATCAGTCCGCGTTGGAAACACAAGAATATCTCAGAGAGGCCGTCAAATGCACGGGCTGGCGTTACCCGAGCTAGAGGAAAAATTTGTTTCAGCGGTCAAGCATGTAGCCCGTAATGGAGACGACAGCCGCAGCCGTCTTGAGATAAATGATGCAACAGCAGAATATGGCCTCCGACGCGTTGTCCCGCCATACCATCTCATTCGGGAGGAAACAGAAATTATGGCAGAAAGAGGCAGAGCGCGGCTGGCTGAAATGACAGATGATGAGCGTCAACGCATGGAGCGCGCTATTCAGGCGCGGTACGCTGACGCCAACGCGCTCAAGCAATGACTTAACGTTTCCAGCTCTCTTTGCCATCGAGAGCCGGGATGCTCAACATTCCCCGCTCGTCACTCATCCCATAACGGCGATCAAGCCACACCCGTACTGCCGGCCAATATCGCTTGTTGACAAAGAGCGGGTCTGGCTGCGGAAATCCGGCTTTGGACGCTGCGATGATCGCCGTTTTAAATTGATCAAGACTTAGGCCCAAGCGTTCCGCGCACTGAGCCTCAGTTACAAATAGGGCGTCTGATTTTGCCATGGTGATTCCTAGTATGCTATCGCTCGATGCCGTTGCATCGAGCGATAGCATACTAGGATCGAAGGCCATGTAACGTAGATGGGTCACAAAATCACTTTTGGTCAGCCTCATAATTCTTAATCTTGCAGCCCTGATCCTGGGAATTATGAATATCGCTGGCTTTCTCCAACGCTGAACGGAACTTAATCGCCGGCAGGCGTCTCTGCTCTCGAATAAACGAGCATCAGCTTTGGTCTTGGTTCAGCCTCTGACTCATAAACCTGTTTCGCTTCTAGGCGAACCATGTCGAGAAGGTAGGTAAGGAAGCGAACGCGATCACTCGGCGGGCAAAAATTCACAAGGGAAATCAATTCGTCCGTCTGCTCAGCGATGTATTGCGCAACCGCATGTTCTGTTAAGGGGTCATGCATAGCCTACCTCCACGACCTCTTCTGTATGAGAATGGTCAACAAACGCTCTGAGCGCATTCTTGGTGATTGGGTTCAATGCATCTCCGGCCAGTTCCAGCACACTACCGTTGATGCGCGCACCGCGATGATGAGATAGAAGTGCGGCCGAGGATGGAGCAGCATGTATGGGCACAACGAGAGCCCCATCATAAACCATCGGCGCGGCAAGAGGCGTTACGTCCCAGAGATTGGACACGAGCAGGTTGACCAACTTCGGATGAGTCTCAACGATCAAGGCTTCAATGCCTGCGCTTAGGCAGAATTCAGCAACACCAGTCAGTAGCATATGAGAAGCTTCCACACCGCGAAGCCTTGTATCAGGCTCGGCCACGCATCGCGTCCATTCATAAACATTCGCTTGACGCGGATAATCGGCACCGTTCATTATTTCCGGATAGACATCAGAAAGAAGATGCGGCGCACTCGTAGTTAGAAGTCTAGAATAGCCTAGAACGACACCCGCATCTTCCAGAACGAGATGAACGGCGTCATCGGTATCAAAGACATCTATTTCCCGGCTGTCCGGTTTTCGAAGTGCCTCCCAACCGAAACGCTCAACAAAATGACGATGACGGAACTGCCACACCCTTTCGGCAAAGCCTGAAGCCTGTAGCGATGAACCCTTGAAATATCGAAGCATTAAAACCCCCGCAGATTTGCAGGGGTAGGCTTAGTGGAGGGGGATTTCTGGTAAATAGGCCGTTCTGCCTATTGTCAGCGAATGAGCCCTATGCGGATGGCTTCGGCTATGAGCTGCGCACGATTGACGCAATTCATCTTCCGTTGTGCATTGTGAAGCTCGTGCTGGACAGTTTTCTCTGAGCGCCCAAGAATTTGCCCTATCTCCCAATTGGTTTTGCCTTCCGCACACCAGCGAATTACGTCGCGCTCGTGCTGGGTGATATGGGGTGTGTCTTTTTTACTGGCCCCGCTTTGTTGCTCAAGTAGCGCCTTGAGACGGTTGTGGGCATAAATGGCCACGATATGGAGAACGCCTTTTGCTTCAGTGGAGAGGTCGATTTTCTCTGCGCCGAACGTAACGATGGCCTGAAGGCCCCCCGGCATGTGTAGCGGCACACTATAACCATCCAGCATCCGAAATTCGGAAGCTTCATTCATCAGCTTCTTGGCTTCGCGCCGAATGGGTTTGCCGCCCAACTCCTCTGACCAGACAAAGGCACCATCAGATATTTTGCTTTGGTAAATCACAGAATCGATATGAACGTAGTCTTCCGCGACATAGCGCTCGAACCAGCCTTCCGGCCAGGCACTCAGCAAAACGTATCTATCGATTTTTTCCCCGGGTAACGGGATGCCGGAAATCGCAAAACAATCGAGACCGAAGCTCTTGGAAACTTTCGACAGGTCATGAATGATAGCGTCCGCATCATTGGCTGCTGTCATCGCCGTAATAAAGTCAAACATGACGTTGGCGGCCTGTTGCCTGTCGTGCGTGTCCATTATGCGCCCGTCGAACTTGGTATGGTCAATTTCCCGCAGGAATGGATAATGGTATACGACAAAGCGATTATAAATCTCTTGCTTCAAAGGGCACATGCGGAATTTGAAAAAGGCACGCAACCAAGAAGAACTCTAGAGTTTATGCGAAAGATGATCGAGAATAACCGGCTGGCCGATTATTTTTCTCATCCTGTCAGCCAGAAGAGCGAGCCGTAAAAGGTGCTTGCATAGTGTTGGTTACCAATGAGCACAGCTTTTTTACGCCGAGCTAAAGTCAGCTCGCACCAGACCAAGTACGGCAAACTAATATTCATTAGAGGTTGACTGGAGATATTGACTCTCCCAGTGGGTTGTAGTGAAGCTTGAGCTATACGGTGCACCTCGCGTCGGGGGAACTGGGGACTACATGAGATATATTTTTATTTTGCTGGCCTTCGGGCTGGCTGGGAGAAGTCGAGCTTGTCTTCGTGCATTCTGCTCGTCTGTCTGACCTGAGGACGCGAAATGGGAAAGCGTCGTTTCTAGATGCGCTCAGGACCATCGCGGAGGAAACTTCTGTCGGGAGCATCAAATTCGTAGATTAGGGGTTCGCAGCGATAAAAAAGAAACCGCCGGTCAAAGATCGGCGCTTTGCCGCGGTATGGGTGTACTTCGGTTGGCTTGACACATCTAACGACAATTGAACGCGACCAAAGAAGCAGTGAGCGAACGGGTGTAAAGCCACAACACGTTACAAAAATTTAATCGCCTTTCATGATTGTTAACCGGACTTTGTTGACTTATATGGCAACATTACATGCATTATGCGAAAGAGGAATCCTTCGACGGATACGCGTACCACTCAAGCCTCGCGAATTTGAAGACAGGGAATTTTATGCCTTCCCTGATTTCATAGCGTTCTTGGATGGCCCGGTTAGACAGCAGAGGGCAATAGAGCCATCAAACGCCAGCCCAAAAAATCAGGCAGCTGGTTTTTTAAAGTTGTTCATCTCGGGAGCACCCATGTCTGTTGGAAGGCAGTTTAAGCGGATGAGACCAGAGGATCGAGATGTTTTTGAACTTGTCACGCCAGATCTTCGGATTTTTGGCTGGTTCCCCGCATACAATAAATTCATCGCTGTAAAGGGCGATTTCATGGATCGAACTCACGGCCATAATTTGTACCCGGGATATCGGGACTTGGTCGTAAAAGAGCGAGATGCGATTGATCTAGATCCGCCCAAGTGGACACCAGGAGCAACAGAATATGACGTCATTTCTTTTTGAGCTGGATCATCCCAAAGATGAAGCCGCCGCGGCCTTCGTTGCAAAGGTCGGACGATTGCTGCAAACGGCACTTGTTGACAGAAAGGAAATTGAGAAGATCACCCAGCAGGAGATCGCCTCTCGTTTGGGTATAGACAGGTCGCGGGTGAATAAATGCTTTTCTGGTTATGCAAACCTGTCTCTTGAGAGCCTAGCGGAGATTTGCTGGGCCATGGACGTTGAACCTGAATTAACTTTTAAGCAGCTCCTCGGCGATCGGGAAATTAATAATAACAGCCGCGTTGGCGAGAATGTTGTCGTTGTTAATACGCGACAGCTGAGTATCAGCCCCAGCCTCACTGGTGCGGCGAGCAAAAACACAGTCCAAATCGAGTATCCCCATGCAAGCTGAGGTTCGGTCCGCCATCATATGTGACGATATTCGCAAGGAAATTACAGGAAAAGATATTCTGATCGGCGTATATAGTGGGGCGATTACAGTTCCGTCTTATCCACTGACCTTTCCGACGGCTTTTTGGTTTGAAATCGAACCTAAAATATTGGGTAGCTTGGATTTTGCTTTCAAAATTACGTCACCCACTGGAAATCCGCCAATCGAATTGGGTGGCACAATGCAAATTGTTGCACTTGAGCCTACTATTTTTGCGATTAGCGGGATACCATTACATGCGGAGCATGATGGAGATATTGTTCTCTCATTCCGTTCAGGTGAAAATGAATGGATTGAAATCAAACGGAAGAAAATAATCCGCGTTTCTCCGGGCCAGACGAACTAAAGACGGACGATTTAACACATGGTTCTGACCACCATTGTAACTGGTTTGAGAAAACCCGCTCCGGCGGGTTTCTTTTTGCCCGAATTTCTATTTCTCGCCGTCTGGAACAATCAGCCAGAACAACTGCACCAGGTCATCCCACAGCCGGCCTAAATCCTCGATCATCGCGGTGATTTCCAAGTACGCGTAGACAGCTGCGACGATGAGCACGATCAGCATGCCGAACAGCAGCCACGGCCAGAGCCTGGGTTTTCGCGTTGCACCAGACTGCGCGTTTTGCTCAGGAACCATCCGGTACTTACCCCACCATCCTATCTACATCTCTTCAGTTACCATCACTGAAATCTTTCGCCGTGAAGGTGTACATTAGATCGCTGGTATACCTAAAAGCACGGATAGAGCCGATGGCTCATCTAAAACCACGAATGTGACGTCGACACTTCCCGTTGCGCCAACTTTACGATTGGCGACCCCATAATAGAGCGGTTTGAACCTAGCCCTTGCATCGTGATATCGAGGGAGGTCTTTCAAAGGCACGCCGTTGAAAACCACCAGCACTAGCCCATTTTGCGAACGGTGTTTAGTTTTGTGTGTCATTTGCCATTGTAGCGCTGGAAATTACGACAACGTCTCCCCGTTTAAGTGACGTTAGTTCCTCGAACTAGGGACGGCTACAGCCAAAATACGCGCGTTGACTGCAAATGGCATTCAGGTTGCTGTCCTGTCCATTCCGAATGAGACGGCACAGAGCCCACTTATCATCGCTCTCATAGCTTCCGTGTCGATAGTAACTTCCGTTACAGGACCATTCAGCCGAAACACCGCAATGCTTGTTACTGTTGTCAATACAAAGAACGTAGTTTTCCGCTTGCACTGGCGCGGCAATAAAAATTGCCAGAAATATAAACGCCGCCCGCAATTTACCCTCCTGCGCTAATTCGACGTTGAATTCGGTTACGATACACCCTGAGATAGAATAGTCCATAACGGATGCGGTGCTAATGCATTGCGGGGCATGAACCAGACTGGTTCAGAATAATGGAAGCAGATCGCCAAAACCCCAAACGACTGTTCCAGTGGTCGCAACAGTTAAATGGTCAAGAATGAACCTTCTTTGAATCGCGCCCATGAGGTCTGGCAATAGCTCGGCCCTATCCTCTTTACCGATTTCTTTTGCGAAGGCTGATGCAATCGGGATGACGTCCAACTCGAACATCTTCAGATACTGAGATTGTGCGTATGCGTGCCAAAGAGTGAGGAGGGTCACCAACGCGCCGTACCGGGGGAGCACTGTTGCGCTTTCAGAGATGTAGCCGTGAACGCATCCCAGAATAAGCAATCCGCCAGAGACCCAGAACAGAATGCCCCGGTATCTCTTCGTAAGGTCTGCAGCCAACATTTTCGAAAAGGCTTTATCCCCTGGAGATTCGTTACGCATTTACCTCACCGCGTCTTTTGCAGGGGAGGAAATACACCGATTGTGGAAAGAAAGAACTAATGGCGAAGGTGAGAGTTGAAGCCCATCGACCATTCAAATGCTGCCAAGTCTAATTGTCACTCTCGACTAGTTCACCGATCGCAGGTGTCGCCTTGGCCCTAAAGTTGCGTGTGGTTTTCGGCAGCTCTATCAGAACCACCGCTACGCGAAGAGCGCCCAGCCAGAGAGGGAATGTCTCTGGCCCCATTCCTCGTCCATTCACTTTGCGATAGTTCTCAAGCTTGGACGTATAGCCCTCTTGCATGCCTGATCTGGCATCAACTTCCATCACGGTCATCTTCTGACGTTCCCGCTGCTTCCGAAGAGCCTTCACCAACTCATCGTAATCCGTGATCAGGTTGGAAACCACCTCATATCCCTTAATGGACTCCGGTAGATCGGGGTTCAGGCCCGCCCGCCGCAGTTCCCATTTCAGGATTTCGGTTTCGTCGTAATAGTTACGCCTGCCTATTTTGATAGGCTTGGGGAATTCCTCTTCCGCGCTCTCGCACCACGCTGCCACCGTCCACCGGCTGACACCATAGCGCTGGCAGACATCGGCAGTCTGAAGCATTCGACCTTCACGCTTTCTCATCGGCCGGCTCCTCTGTCTTGCTTCGGAGCCGGACGAAACCGGTGCCACCTTCTGGGACATTTTTTATCTCCACGCGCTGGTTTTTATTGGTGATCGGCGTAGCACGGTGAATTCAGCGTTCGCAAAGCACAGGCTTCTAACGCGATATCTATTTGATTTCGTTGAGTGCCGTGAATTATCCTCTCGAAACATCTCCGAACCAATCGAACGCCGTTGTTGCCGTCACCGCTGTGTTTGTGCGAATGGTGAACTGCGTCGACGTGATCGTATCGACAGCAAAAGAATTCACGCCTGATGCCGTCAGCGTGCTTCGAGGCGTCACCTGTATCTCCCCGCGCTCGGGTGCTCTTCCAAGACCATGCGTGACCACGACCGTTGATTGACCGTTGGGCATGTCAACGCCGCCATGGTTCTTCGCTTTGAACGGACGGCACGGGCCGACGACTGTTGCAGGGCCGATGACGGTCATGGCACCATCAGCGTTGATGCCTGTCAGAAGATTGAAATCCGAGGAGCCGGTTTCCGCGAGGAAGGTTGCGCCAGGAGACCCGGCCGTCTTGCGACCTCGGCCAACCGCGATTTTCGAGCGAAGGGTGTTTTCGAGAATGATGGCAGTCGATCCAACCGAGGATCGGTCGTAGCCCTGCACCACGCCGGCCTCATAGACGATTTCATCGCAGCCGACTGCGACAAGCGCGGTATCTGAATTGAACACGACATCTGGGCGGAAAGTGCAATACGTTGCGCCCTCGACGCGGACCGCATCACCGTTTCCGCTCCCGGCGTTTGCGTAGCCGAGCCAGAAGGATGAGAAGTGCATTTGCGTCAGCTCTGAAGAGGCTCCTTTGACGAGTACCAACAGGTCGCCGCAGGTATCGATCATGCCACCGGTCCATGTAAACCACTTCACCGGTTTGCCGCCGGGATTGTCGCCGATCAGAACACCGGTATTGCCGCACGCCAGAACCTCAAGCCCCACCACCATAGAACCAGAAACGCTTTCGCCACGGAAGCCGACAGTCTCGCAGCCGGAGATGATGCCACCGTGGATTTTGACGGCATTCTCGATGACGGTGTTGCTGCCGCCGCCGGCCGCTAGACCGTCGAGAAGGCATATGCCGCGATAGCACGTCAACGCGCCGCCGGGCGTCGGGCCGCCGTCGATTTTTATGCGGGTCAGATCAGTCTGCCAGTTGTTGCGAAGCCGGATGGCATCGCGAAGAGCGTAGAAACGAACATCCCGGATGAAGCCGTTATTGAGCGCCCCGAAGTCGATGCCATGGGCATTCACATTGGTACGTCCAGGGCCATAGATGCAGAATTCGGCGAGGCCGATCCGCATGTCATCATTGCCAGCAACAGTGGTTGTTTTGAACGCGGGAACGTTTTCCGTAAGGCGAACGGTAGTCACGCCGTCGCCTTCACCGACTATGTGCACGTTATGCGCACCGGTAAGGTCAACGCTCGTTCCTATACGGCCGACACCGCGCGGGAGGCGAAGACGCGCGGCATTTTTTCCCTGATATTGATTGATGCCGCCGAGGGTTTTGAAATACGCGATTGCAGCGGCAAAGGCGGCGCTGTCATCGTTGACATCATCCCACTTCGCGCCGCCGGCAAACCGGCTGTCGCGGATGTCAAATTCGATCAGGCGTGTCGCCACCTCTGCGGCAAGGCGCGGGAGGCCGACGTCTCCCACGCGATACCATGTGCGTCCGTCCATAGAGGTGAACGTGTCCGAGCTTCCATTGTTTGAGCTGACGTAAAGACCGCCATTGCCATCACTAGAGGCCAGCTTCCCGGCAACAGACAGCCATTCCACGGCAGGAGGGATCATCGCACCTGCGGCATCGGCAACCGTGTCGAACCCGTGCACATCCTCAGAAACGGAGAAGCTTGGCTTTGAGTTTTCGAGTTCACCATTTACATTCCAGCGCAGAAATGCCCCTGTATCTGACGCAGGAAGGCTTGGGCCATTTTCGCCATAGGCGGATTTAACTGAGCGGTCGATATCGCGGCGAGCTTCCTGCATCTCGCCTTGGATCGTATCAAACGCGAGGTTCAGATCGCGAGGTTGGATGGGACCAAATCCGAAACGATTTTGCCGGCGAGGGTTACGATCCCCAACAATCCGAACCTTGCCGGTGACGCCGGTTGCCATAATCACACGCGCGTTGTTGGAAACACCATCGACATATGACGCCGATACGGTGAAATCAGACTGTTCCTGACCATTCACATAGACCGCCACATCAGAGTTATCGAAGATCGGGAAAAGCGCTTCAAATTCCGTCGTTGCGACGGTCGGGGTATAGGTCGTGATGCGTGCGTCCGGCGCAGTCGTAGACATGGAAAACCACCAAATCTCAGTTGATCTGGTGGCAATTTGCCCATTCTAAAGGATTGCCCGCAAAGCACAGGGGGACCAGTGGTATTGTTGTCTAAACCGTGCTCTTCGACGGTTGAAGCTTACCGATTTGATCAAGGCTTCAGCGTGTCCAAGCACGTTACAGGGGCATCGAATCGCGTTATTCTTCGTAATTTAGATATGGGGGTAATTAATTGGTCTCAGCGTACGTGGCCACGGTATTATCAAGCGGCTTGGTGGCCGGTCTTGTATCGTTTTTCCTCGCTCTCCAAAGAGACCAGCATCTTTCGCGCCAGCAAAAGGCTGAACAACTATACCGCTCAGCTGATCGTTGGACCCGGGATGCCGGAAGCTACTTTGTTGGTATGCTTCCTATTCTGATAGACGGTGGAAAAATCCGGGACGGCAACGACCTGCTCAAGGGGCCAGAGACGGGCCTCGCTCAAAGCGAGATTGAGATGCTGGTAGCTTTTTATTTTCCGAACGTTTCTCCCGCTTGGCAACATCTCTATGAAACGAGGGGAGCGATAGTGAACGCCATGATCAGATGCGACAAGGGACAGGGAACCGCGCGCGAGTACGATGCTAAATTAGCCCTGTGGGAGTCGGCGAGGAAGCGCCTACTGGAAGCCATCACCACGGAAGGCAAAAAATACGCTTCTTTCGAGCCTTGGAAGAGGGCAACACTCCTTTGGTTACGCCGGAGTGGAAGCTAGGACTCAGAATCCCTTACTGCACCCGAGGGTCTTTAAACTCCTTTAACTTTGTCACCTCAGGCGTCCAAAGCATCGGAATTCGCCACCTCTGCCCCTTAGTCGATGTAGATAATCGCTGCTTTATGCAAGGCCACCATCTCGCCAGAAGCGCAGCTTGTCCGTACCTTTTTAGTGAATGCCACCTCTGGATCTCCAACGGGGAGCGCTTGGACCGCCACGACTGCAGTTCATATACAGAAAAACGGGTTTCTCTGAAGTAACACAAATCGCCGCTGGGAAAAGGCGGCGGCTCTGGACGCCGTGTCGTAGAGGTAGGGCCTTGTCATGGAAATTAAATCTGTCCGCATTGCCGATTGTCATACAGGCATCAAATCTGCTGGCCCGGTGAATATTAAGGCCGATGATGTGACCTTTGACAACGTTACAACGCCCTGGAATCTGGCGCCGGGCTCGGAAGCGCGAATAACTAACAATCACGTGATGAGAGATCCGAAGTTGCGCGAGACGCGCTCAGCGACATCGATCGGCTGGCGCCGGCCACACGGCCCGCCTTTGCCGAGTTTTTGCCCGGAATGTCGGAGTATATTTCCGTCCCAAAACTACGTGTTTGCCGGCCCTTATTTTTACTGCTGGGGAAACACGGAAGAATGCATCGTCTGCGGGTACGACAAAGCCGAATTGAGCAAAGGCGTATTTGATCTCTCGAAAGAGACCGTCGAGGTCTTGCGAGCACCGGACATCACCCGAGAGATGATTGAGCGACTGGCCGCACTCGGCCGCGATGCGCTATCTGGAAAATTGCGCCCCGATGAATTTGTCGAAGCCGCACAACAAATTCACCCATCGCTGGGGAAGACGATACTAAAATGGGCTGGCTACCCGGCGGCGGTTATCAGCTCTTTGGTCTGGGTGCTGTCCGCAATGGATATGACCTTAAACTGGAAAGAAAGACTGGATGAAAACCCCGCAGTCGTCGATCGCATTTTAGAGGCTACTTTCGGCGCGATGTCATCTCATTTCAAGCAACATCAAGATGACCCAGTCGGGGGCGCGCTTCAAAATCTGGAAGGCGATCGCTCCGGCAATGTTGGCGGCCACCCAGCCGACAACGAAGCCGTAAAGCCACAGGCCTCTAAGCGGCTTTGGGACAGCGAACTGCCCGAGAAAGGACCCGTACCAGGCGCGCGCCCAAAGCCGTAGCGAACGCCTCCCCATAGCTACGCCACGACCGCGGTTGGTTCGATGGGGGTCGCGAAGGCTGACGACATCGACACGTCCGACGATGCCTACAGCGAACACAGCTTTTGCGTCAGTCGAGACGCCCTCAACATAAGTTGCCGATACGGCGAAGTCCGTCCGCTCCACACCATCAACAAGGACAGTCAAATCGTCGTTGTCGAAGACCGGAAACAGCGCCGCAAACTCTGTCGTGGCTACCACAGGATTGTAGGTGGTGATGCGCTTGTTGAAAGTGGTGACGGACATATAGAAACCTGCCAAATCATCATTGATTTATTGGCAGATTGCCCATGCTGACGGACTGCCCGCAAAGCACAGGCTATTGCGGCAGGCGCGGCCCTCGTTCTGGCGCGGCATAAACCGTTATTTTCCAGATACGGCGGTCTTGGAGTTTTGCAGCGCTGGCAAAAAGCTATCTGGAATAGATGCCGAAAACTGAAACGTGACATGGTTATTATCACGATAGATCGGCTTGCCGCCTGAAAACGCGCTGCAGCTTATGGAGTCGCAGAATTTGCTTGTTAGGTCGATGATTTTGGCACTCGGAAAGCCTCGCATCAACGTGTCTACTTCGGAATTGCGCTTGTCGTAATTAGTTCGCGGTTCCAATGGAAACCCGCCCAACCCGAACATCTGGCGTCTCCCCCATGTGTCCGCAACAGGATAGCTGACCTCCGGCACTTGTCTCACGAAGTAGATGTTGGCGCCGAGTTGGTCGATCTTATTGATTGTTCGAGCCATGCCGTTAGCAAAGACGGATTTGTTGTTCTTTGATCCTGTCGCGTCGGTAATGACCACTCTATGACCGTTGTCATTACGATAGCGGTCGCCTGAATAGTAAAGCGCCCAGCGAGAGGCCACGATCACCGTTTGTATAGATGGGTAGCGTTCAATAAGCCCAGCGGCTCGTTGGTTGGCGTTATCGCATTCGGCTTCATATCCCTTTCGGTCCTGCCAGACCCCCAGGAGAGCGATGCACCCGCTTTGCTGCGCATACAGTCCAGTTACTCCAGCCTTTTGGGCTGCTAACGAAACGGCCGGCAACAGCCCTTCAGCATGGGAGTCGCCCCAAAACAAGAATGATGGCTCAACCCCTTGGCCACTATTGATCACGCAAGTGCCTTCGGCGTCGCAATCAGCAAATCCTTCAAGCGGGCGCAAATAGGCCCCATCGCGTTCAGCAAGTAGGACTGTTGGAATTCTCGAAGGAAGTCCTTCATGATTTAATGCCGAAATCGGTAGAACCAGCAGTGTACCCGTGACGGCAAGGACGCATGCGACTAGCCTCGGGTTCGATTTGATTGCGGAACCTTTGTAGACTGGCCATTCAATAAAACGATAACTGGCGTAAGCGAGCACCAGGGTTAATGCGAGGACGAATAGAATTCTGACTGCCCCGTGGTGGTCAGGAAAGATCAAGTTCCAAGAGACAACGATAGGCCAGTGCCAGAGATACAACGAATATGAAATGCGCCCCAGAAAAAGCATCACCGGCCGCGTGAGAAACCAAGATGCCCATCCACGATTCGTGGTGACGCCGGCTATGACGAGGGCGGCCCCGGTGGACGGCAAAACACCCCAAAGGCCGGGATAGTACATCCCTGATCGAAAGGTTAAGGCGCAGAGGAAAATTGCCACCAAACCAACGGTCGCCAGTGCCGGAGCGGGGCGCGCCGACGAGGTTCGAAAGAACATTGCAAGGTTAGCGCCGATTAGGATCTCGTAGAACCGGAAGGGCGTAAAAAAGAAAGCTCCGTTGGGTTGGGCCAAATTCCAGTCTGATGCATGACCGCCTAGGAACAGCCACAGTACCAGGGCATTGAAAGCGATTGAGACGGCAAGGGCTGCTCGAATGAACGAAGCCGAACCTACGCGGCAGAATGATGCAATCAGCAAACAGATGGGGAATAACAGATAGAATTGCTCTTCGACGCTTAGAGACCAAGTGTGGAGCAAAAACTGGGTTTCGGCGGCCTGCGAAAAATACCCCGCGTCCTGCATGAAATGAAAATTGGAGACGAGGGTTATCGTGGAGATGAGACTGTTTGAAAAACCCAAAAGCTCGTCTGGATATTCGATCAGAAAAGCCACCATCGAAGAAAACGCAAGCACAGTCAGCAGGGCTGGAGCCAAACGTCTGACGCGCCTAAGGAGGAAACGCCCATAGGAGAAGCGGCCAGCATTGATATCATCAACGATTATCCCGCTGATCAGGAATCCTGAAATAACAAAGAATATATCAACGCCTATGAATCCTCCTTTTAAGATGGAGGGCTCAAGGTGGAAAGCGATCACCAAGCCAACTGCAATTGCACGGAGACCATCAATGGCCGGGATGTATCTAGGTAATTGCATAGGCCACTTCGTCGCACCAAACTTTACCCGACTTAACACGGTCGATTGATCTTTCAAATATCCGCTCGCTTGTTGATGGGCGACGGACTAATCGGCGGACTGGCGGAAATCGCACTTATCGCGCGGGCCAGCGGCGTAGCCGGTGGATTTTAAGGGTTATCGCTCGAGTTGAAGAGCCGAACGCATCTGCTTTTCGTCGGTCAGCATCGGCGTTCATTGCACCTTTAGTTGGAGTTTTCGATGGTTAATGGGTTCACAGCTTGGGGCTTTTCGTCGGTCAAGTCGATCACATTGCCAGGCGTGACATTGACCTGCGTGTTGACATGCAGGTTGATATTTGAGCTGGGATTGTCGATGAGAGCGGCCTTCGCCGCGTCGAGCCGCACCCGCGCGCCGGCAGCGGTATTTTTCAGCTGGGGATCAGTCATCACGTCTCCTATGGTGCGAACCGCAACCGCCTTGAGACCCTCGCGATAAATCTCGATTTGCTCATTCATGAACCTCCGCACCGAAGGCTTTTGCAACGCAGCTTTGAGAGCGCGTCCTGAAATGCCGGCGCGCTCCGCTGCGTCATCGTTCATGTTCTTTGGATTGAGGTCGTCGGCCGAGATCAGGATTTCGATCGCTTTCCGCACCTTTGGCGTCAGCCCTGAACCGCGGCCGGACAGTTTTTGTCGCCCAGGCTTCACCGCCTCCCGCTGCCGAGCGGCGATCAAAGCGTCCGGGGAAGCGTCATGCCGTGCTGCCATCATGTTGTTCCTGTTCAATTAAGTAACGCAAACTCGCGCCGACAGAGGTTTCCGGCAAAGCACAGGTCAGTTGGAAAGAAATCCTTTACAACTCAGTGTGGGGGAAATTCCCCCGAACTGACGATGTGAAAAGACCGGGGAGAAGTCGTCACAACTCCACTTCCTTGCCCCGGTCCTCTGGTACGGCGTGCAGCCGATTGGTGTCAGGAACTCAGCGCCGGATAGCGGTTGAGATACAGATTGGTGTATTGTCGATGATATTCGTCACGAACCCGAGGTTCAGAAACAGCGGCATCGAATGCATCTTTCCAAGCTTTCCCGGCCTTGGCAACAGACTTCGCGACAATCTTGCCGATCCGGCACCGACATACCCGCTCATTCCGCTTGTTCGCGATCTCTCTCTCTACATCAGTTCCCCGGTGTCAGCGCAGATACGTTTCGTGTTCATCGCGTTTCTCCGTAAGGTAAAAAAAATCCTGATCCAAATGTCTCAAATGGTGCGAGTTGTGTGTGAGGGTGGAACTGGAAAACTCACGCCCAATTTTGCCCCCCACCTGGTTTGCGAAGGCCCGGCAGAAATGAAGGGGGGCGGGGGCAAAACAGTGCAACATGTCGGCGGTCCGCAGCGCGGTGGATGCCTAAGCGTCAATCGCGTCGATATCAGCCTTTAGCGCCTTTTCCAGCGCCGCCTGCCGCTGCATCTTCGTCCACTGCGTCAACGGCCATTCATCAGGATGGTTCGTGATGGCCTCGCGCGCGTCCACCGGCGGCAGCTCGATCTCTTCACCGTTGACGCGGTAAATCTTCACTTTCGTAAACATCTGCGGCCTCCTTTGACCGTTTCCCATCGCGGCTGTTGGAGATACGTCACCAAAAACGTCGCTGAATTGGCGTCTCTGGTTGCCCAAGGGTTGCCCCAGAGACGCCTGGCAGGTCGGCATGGCGGGTGCCCAACAACATATATATCACTGATCTAAAAGGGATTTGAAACGAAATTAAACGCGATTACCTTCTTATTTATGATCAGGAGGTCTTTTTCCACTTCTCTTTCCGTATTTCGAAATGTTGCAGGTTCGCTCCCGCGTGCGATCAAGACACCTCCATGCACCAACAACACGATATCCTTATGTACACCCCCCCATAACCCCGATAACTCTGATAACTCTGATAACTCTGATTACGGCGGTCACTGCGATAACCCTGTCTCTCTTGTCAGGTTATTGGGTTATCGCGGTTACTGGGGGTTCCTGCAGAGGCTAAACTGGCGGCATATTTGGGGTGGATGTAGCGCCCCTTATTATCCGCCTTGTGGACCTCGCCGGCCAAATTCATCTTGTAAAGCAATTGCTTGACGTTGGCATAAGGCAATCCGAGAAGCTCTGCGAGGGACTTTGGAGTTATCGGCTCCTGGTTATCGTCAAGAGCTTTCAGAATAACCGAGCGCTCGTCAGATCGCCTCACTTCAGCGGCTTCGCCGACCAAATCCCACATCCCGCCATTGAATTTGAGAGCGCTTTCCTTTTCTTGGACATCGCGCCCGCGAACATACAGGGTCACACCATTTCCGTCCTTATCGAGGACGAGAGTTGTATCAGCTACGGCGCTCAAGCCGTTGGAGCCGGAGAGGGCTTCCAGTGGATCGTCAGCACCACCCTTTTTCGTATGGTGCAGGCCGATGACGGCTATCCCGTTCCGTGTCGCCCATTGCTGTAATGGTGCCCAGATCGAATAGTCGTTTTCGTATGCATTCCTGGATGCAATTCCGGCCGGCTTGTTCAAGCCAGCGCTCGACGGATGAGACAATCTTCAATCCGTCACCCATCGAAAAAGTGGTGGCGTAGCCTATCAATTCGGTGCCGAGAGCGAATGCACGGCCATTCCAGAGGGCAATTTCCCCTGTGTCCGGACGGAAATAGACCAGATCGTCCAGCTCCTTGAACAGAAACCAGCGTGCACCGGTACGCTCACGTTCAAACCGGCCATCGTGGCCCCGAAATCCTCGAGCTTCTCCGGCAGATAGGTGCCATGCGGTGTCGATTAGTTCTGGTCTCACGACGACACCCCGCAGACGACGCATTTGAATGGACCGCCAGATCGTGAGAGAGGAATGCGGACCCTCCCGCTATGGCCGCAATTGCACTCGATCATTTTCGTGATCATCGTATTCGATGTGGTCAGGCCTTGAGCCTCAGCGCGAAGCTGCGCCTTGCTTTTTCTTTTCTTGATTTTGCCTGGGATAAGGTTCATGCCATCACGCGGTTCGTATCCGAGCCGAGCTACAGCCTGCTCCTTGCGGAGCTTCTCGAAATTGCGTCCCGTCATAGTCAAGCTGCATTCTGGTCGCGCTTGGCAACGTGTGCCGCGATCCAATCATCAATCTCAGATTCCAGCCAATACCGGCTTTTCATCCCTGTCGGCACAGGCTTGGGAAAGCGTTCGCTTTTCACGAGACGCCACAGGTGTGTGGCTGAGAAATCGAGGCCCTTAGCTTTGAGACCCTTGGCATCGATGAGTTTCATGTTCGCTCCTTTCATGGTGTGGAGCGAACATCACCTGCGATAGAAATCCTCGCAAAGCACAGGTTATGCAATGAACGTTATTGAAGCGCTATTGCATACCAAATTAGTCCACCTGGGAGGGGTGCATGCTGGAAAAAGCGTCCGACATCGAGCTTTGATGTTGCGGATTGATACGGAAAGTTACGGTTTTAAACATGGGCCTGCGAAACCGACCGAAACTTCAGCGGATATCGAGTTCTGATTGCTCAATTTTGCGCGCAATTGCCCGTATTTGCACATGGGTAGCGGCACATTTCGGCACGAAACGGGACACTTTGAGACACATCAAAGGCCGATGCGCATAAAAATGCAAATAACGCCTCATCGCTCGGTTTTCCATAAGTAAAGCTATTGAGCTGTGCGAGTAGGTAACGAAATGACATTGTCAGGCGCGGGATCGACAATTGACTGCAGCTTTTCTTCCCATTTGTCCAAGGCTTGACGGCGCTCATCAATGAATGCCCATTGATCGTAGACTGCATCTAGATCCTTCTGCGTGTGAGCAATGATCAGTTCGGCCACAACCTTGGAAACGCCAAGGGCGGAAAGGCGAGTCCGGACGGTGCGCCTGATATCATGCAGAACGAACGGCTGCAGTTTGACAAGCTCAGGGTTTCGGCCCTCTTCTTCAGTTCGCCTTTTGAGCGCCAGCAGCATCTGGGCATCCAGAGTGATCTTGTTTTTGGAGAATCCATTCATCGGTTTCTCTCCACCAGTTGTCGAGAACAGGAATTCACCTTTGTTGAGCTGCGGCAAACTCGCGATCAGAGACCTTGTCATGGGGGGGAGAGGCGCGTGGTGGTCATTGTCCTTCTTCATTCTTTCCTTTGGAACAGTCCACATTGACGATGCGGAGTCGAACTCGGAACGAGGAGCGTCCGTAACCTCCGAACGCCGCAGGCCGGTAAGAAGCAAAAGCTTGACTGCCGACCCATAGGGGTAGCCCATGATGCCGGCGGCCTCCCAGAGAGCCGCAATCTCAGAATCCGTAAGAACACGCTTACGTTTGGTCTTCTTGCCAATCACACTCTTCGGCTTGATCCGGTCGCAAGGCGACGCCTCAAGACCAAACCTTCCGCTCTCGATTGCCCAGTTGAAGAAGGCGCGGATATACGCTAGGCAATTGTGAGCTGTAGTATGGGCGTCCCTCGCGATTGCATCATCGATTACGGTGAGGATGTCTTTTTTCGTGACGCCCGAAAGCGGTCGATCTCGCAGACCTTTCCTCAACTTTCCTTTACCCTTTACAGACGACTTTCCTTTTTCACCTGTTTCCCACTTGTCGTTCACAAACTCGGTCATCAGTGCGCGCTCGACGTCCTCCGCGCTGCGCATCAACGGCCTATTCCTATCTTTCCCAATCACCCGCGTTTTTAGGTAGATGTCGATGGCATCGCCGAATGTGTTGGCTTGGCGCTCTATCTCGCGCGCTTTCAGCTCTTCAGATCGGACTTGCGGGTCAACGCCTGCGGCCAGCAAGGTGAGCCATTCTCTTGCTTTCTTGCGAGCGGCTTCCAACGAAGAGGAGTCCTGACCATCTGCTGTTCCGGCATCCCCAGTCTTTTCGATGTATGTTCCTAGAAGGCGGCGTGTGGGGTTCTTCTTTCCCGGATACCTTGCGACGAGGACGAACGATTTCTTCCCAGTTTCCGTGACCCTAACGAGCAGTCCTGGAACGATGGCGTCTGGTATTTCATATCGGTCCGTTCCTTTCGGCGCAGGCTTGAGAGCTTTCAGAGCCCTGTCTGTGAAACGAAGCTTCTCTTTAGCCATGGGCAACGACTCCGGGCAACACCTGGGCAACAAAGACCCGCGGCAATCATTGAAATGAATTGAAACTTATTGAAATATGAAATATATGAAATTGCAAGGAATTTTCAAAGTTTCCGAGCAGATTGAGCTGCATTGAAATGAATTGACACCTTTCATTCTCTGATTTGTAATCAGGGGGTCGCGGGTTC
>NZ_ASXX01000035.1:0-14966 GCF_001526505.1 Agrobacterium sp. D14 | reverse complement strand
CCGGGGGCACCAGTAAAATCAATCGCTTAATCCTGAAATCTATTCGGTTGAATGCACCGGGTGGCGCTTTGCGTCTGCCGCTGCCGGTGGTTGAGCCCTGATGAAACTGGAGTGATCGGCCTCGGCCTGCCAGCCCGGGAGACTCTTGCATCGGGAAGCCGGTTTAGCCGACTAGAAGGCGAGATCGGGAAGGGCGGGGCATCCGTCAGAGTTGTAAAGCCCGAAGGTTTAAGCATATTGTTCGGCGGATAAGTTGGGCAACAGCGGGCGCTTTCAATGGATGCATATGGTCATTTGCGGATATTGGTAAGCCTCATCCTCGGCCTGGCCATTACCAGAGTGTTGTCCGGTCTTTCCAGAAGGCTGCAGGAGCCGCAGAAGACCGACCGTATGCACGCGCAGATCGTCTGGTCGATTGTCCTGCTTCTCGGAGCGGTCCATTTCTGGTGGTGGGAGTTTGCGCTGCGGCTGATCCACAACTGGAATTTCTGGATTTACATTTTCGTTCTGGTCTACACGTCGCTGTTCTTTTTGATGTCGACGCTGCTTTATCCCGATCACATTCAGGAGCTGTCCGAACGGGAAAGTTTTTTCGTGCGCAGGCGACATGCGTTCTTTGCCCTGTTTGCGGCCTCGTTCGTCTTCGATCTGGTGGACACCTACATCAAGGGCAGGGAACACTTCGAACAGCTCGGGCCATGGTATCTGGCAAGGATAGTCGGCGGTCTGCTTATCGCGATTGTGGCGATGAGAACCGATAGCAGCCGCAAAATCATGTGGCTCGGTGTTATCTGGCTCTTCTTTAACGCGCTCTGGATAACGGCGAACTACAGCGACCTGTTCTAGCTCCTTCAGCGGCAAAATAACCGGATCGCGAGCCGCGGCTGCGAGCGGAACGCGCAATCGCACAATGCGGCGTGGCGGTTTCGATGATGCCTACGGCTTTATGTGATAGAGCTTGTGCACGATAGACCAGTTGCCGTCGCGTTCCAGCAGGGAGAGATATTCGTAAAAATCCATACCGTCGAAACGGGTCGTCAGCTTCACCGAGGCGCTGTCGCCTTCCTTGTCGATGCCCATGATTTCAAAAGCGGGATCGTGATCGGGGAGGCCGCGTTCGCTTTTGCGCATCTGGTCGACAAAGTCCTCCAGGGACAGCCATTCGATCTCGCCTTCGAAGGTTCCGACGATGCTGGCGCGCGGGTCGAAAACGTCACGCATCAGGCTCTCATCCGCATAGGCCATGGCATGGACATAGTCCGTGACGGTCTGGGTAATCGTTTGCGGCATCGGATCATCCTCCCTTCTAATCCAAAGGCCAAGCTTACACCCGTTGACGTCTTTCCACCATAACCCCCTGAAAACGCGCCGGTTACGCTTTTCTCCATGGTGTTTTCCGGCCGGTTGCGGCAGGCGCGGTGCGGAACCGTGCGGCATGTTTTGCCGCCGCTTTCCACAATTTTGTCCCGCCTGTCATTATAGTCGCCTTGGGTCCGACAAATTTCGGCATCAAGGGCTTTTTCGCCCGTTACGAAGGGGCGCGCCGCGAGGCTTTGTGTGGGCTTTGCCGGTTTAACCGCCGGGGCGGGGTGCCGCGCCGGGCGGAATTGGCCTATGATCCGCCCGCGTGCCAGACGGGAGCGGTGTTGGGCATGCGGGTAACAGTTTGCGTTTGAAGGTGTTTTTGTGATTGATCCCTATGTTTTGCTTGGCGTGGAGCGCGATGCCGACGAGGCGGCGATCAAGTCGGCCTACCGCAAGGTGGCCAAGGCCGCGCACCCCGATAGTGGCGGCGATGCCGAGCAATTCGCGCGCCTGCAGACAGCCTATGAGCTGCTGAAGGATCCGGTGCGCCGTAAGGTATTCGACGATACCGGCTACGATCCGCAGCTTGCCGACGCCAAGGACCTCAAGGGCCTGCTGATGCTGGAAACGCTGGTGAATGAATTCATTCTGGACGAACGCGAACCCGGCAGTTTCGACCCCGTGGCCGCCATGCGCCGCAAGCTGACCGACGATATTCTGAAAAGCCGTTTCCATATTCTCGAGCTGGAACGGCACCGCACGCGGGTTCGCAAACATATGGACCGTCTCGGCCGCAAGCCGGAAACCGATGTGCTGAGTTCCATGCTGCGCGCCCGCAGCCAGTCCATCGCCGAAGCCATCCGTAATGCCGAAGCCCAGATCGAGGCGATCGAACAGGCCTATACGATGCTCGAAGGTTATTCCTACGAGCTGGAAAGCGTGACGCTGGCCGAGCCCTTGTTGAAAGGCGAGGCGGCGGAATAGGCGGTCGTTCAGGGGCCGTTGACGAGGGCGAGGATGAGCTGATGCACCCGCCCGCCGGGGGAAAGGTCGTCCCGGTCGAAATCGCGGCCGCGCTGGCGCTGCTCGTTGGAAAGCTCACCCAGACGCTGTTGCAGAACGGCGCGCACCTTCTGGCATTTGGCATCGTTCTCCGCCCTCAGCCCGATGCTGAAGGCTTCGATCTTTTTCACCATGTCGAGAATATGGTCACCATGGACGCGTTCATGGGTTTCCACGCCGGAAATGAAGGTCCTCCAGCTGGCGGCGACGGCGGACGGCAGATTGGCGGGCGCTTTCGGCCAGGTGTAGATGATGGTGAGATTGGGCTTCGCGGTGGCCAGCACGCAGGCGCCATCCGGCTGCGGGCGATAATCCCGCCGCCATGTCAGCTTGAAGGTGGTGTGGGCAATAGCCTGCACGCCCGCGGTCGGACCGCGCTCGCCAATCGATTGATAAAGCGCACCGCCCGTATTGCCGCTGATGGCATAGGTTTTTATCTGCTCGGCCGGTTTCCAGTCGGCCGCCTGCGCTGACAGCGGCAGGGCGCTGAGCGCGATGGCGGTGCTGATGGCAAAGGAAAAGAGGCTATTGGCGGGCACGCAGCGATCCTTGGTGATTTGCGCGCCGAAGATAGGCGAGAGGCGCGCCCTCAGGCAAGGGCCCTCCGGCGGGGAGCGTCGGGTTTTCCGATAGGTCGCCACATATGAAAACCCCCGCGACAGGGCGCGGGGGGACGAGCTTGCGGACTGCAGGGGTAATCAGTCGTCCAGCTTGTCGTAATCGAGCTTCGGAGCGTTCTGAAGCGCTTCCTTGGTGGTGTCGACATAGGCCTTCCAGGTGCCGTTGTCGTTGTGGACCGCGACGGAAGCCGGGTCGAGCACCACATAGCTCTTGTCGATGCCGAGGAAGCCGCCGACGCTGGCCACAAGGCCGATCACCGACTTGCCGTCACCGATGACGACATCCTCGATTTCGCCGATGTTTTCGTTCTGCGCGTTATAGATGTCCATGCCATCGAGCTGGGAGGCGGTGAGATCGGTCTTCTGGACATTGACGAACTTCAGCGGGCCGCTGGCCTTGGTGCCCATGGTAATGCCGGGGCCGGACAAAGTGGCGTCCGCGCCGGCAGCAGGAGCAGTAGTGGCCGTCTGGGCAAAAGCCACGGAAGAGGAGAGCGCTGCTGCCGCAGCGAGAGCGATGACCTTGATTTTCATGATGTTTCTTCCCTTTGTATGCTGAACGTTGCGTTCGGGGAGGAAACGGCGGTAGGCGGATTTGGTTCCTCATGGGAGGACAGGAAAATTTCGTCTATGCTGAAAAAAGGAACAGACGTGCGTCGAAATCGGGAGGATGCCATGGCGAAAAACACGGTGACGAAAGATGCGGAGGAGACCGCACCAGCGGACTTCATCGACCGGAAGATTGCGGAGCTCGGCGACTGGCGCGGCGAGACGCTCGCGCATATTCGCGCGGTGATCAGGAAGGCCGATCCGGAGGTGGTGGAAGAGGTGAAATGGCGCGGCGTGCCGGTCTGGTCGCATGCGGGCATCCTCTGCACCGGCGAAACCTACAAGAGCGCGGTGAAGATGACATTTGCCAAGGGAGCCTCGCTGGAGGACCCGGCGGGGCTGTTCAATTCGAGCCTTGAGGGCAATATGCGGCGGGCGATTGATTTCCACGAGGGGGATGTCGTGGATGAGGAGGCGCTGGCGGCGCTGATCCGGGCGGCGGTGGCGTTGAACGCGGTGGGGAAGAGCGGGAAAAAGCGGGCCGGAAAGTAATGGATCTATCCGGCGACGAGAAAGAGGCCCACGCCTCAATCCTTGGCTTTGTCGGCAGCCTTGTCCCACTCCCCATCGATGAACTTCAGCGCGTCGATAATCGAGACCTTCCACACCGACCAGACGTGATCGCCATCGGTCACTCGCAGCTCGGATTTGCGCTTGTCGGCTTGCAGCGTCTCGTGCAGGGCGATGGCGCCGCGCCAGAGGAAGAAGCCGTCATCGTCGCCGACGGTCAGGTAGGTGGCGGGCAAATCCTGGCTTTCGGCGACATGCTGCGCCACGAGGGTGAAGACGTTCTTTTCGTTGAAGAGCCTTGCATCGAAAGGTGTGCCGAAGGCTCCGGAGAAATGGTCGCCGGTTGAGGGAAGCACGATGCCGCTGGTGACGGTGGTGCGGTCGACCCGGTGGAAAAAGGCGCTATCCTGAATGAGCTTGAGTTCGGCGGGTGTCTTGTCGAGATCGGAGGCGGGGACATTCTGCCAGATGGCGCCCGACAGGCTGGCCACTGCGCCATAGAGGTCTTCATGGCCATAGGCGAGATGCAGGGCGCCGAAACCGCCCATGGAGAGGCCGGCGATGGCGCGGCCTTCCCGATCTTTCCGCACCGGCAGCGTTTTTTCGATCTGGTGGCGCAGATCGCCGGTCAGGGCGGTTTCGTAATCGCCGGGGCCGCCGACAGCGGCGGAATCCACATACCAGCTGTTCTTGACGCCCGGCATGACGACAACCAGCGGGCGGATGGCACCGGCAGCGATGAGCGTATCGAGCGTCTTTTCGATATTGCCGAGATCGCGCCAGCTGTTCTGGTCGCCATCATGGCCGTGCAGGAGGTAAAGCACCGGCCAGCCGTTTTCCGGCGGCGCGCCGTCCGGGCGATAGATGTTGACGGGAAGCGGCGCGTTCAGGGCGGGACTATGGAAGGTCGCATCCTCGATCTGTCCGGCAAAAGCCGGCGTGCAGGTGACGAGAAGGCAGAACGTCGCCAGATTTTTTCGATACATGCGGTCGCTCCCTGCTGTCATTCCCGGAACATATCAACGTGCGCGCGCACTGGGCGTTCCGGAACCCATAATGTTGCGGCAATGTCGCCCGCGCAAGTTTGCGCGCGATGCAACGGCTTCGGAAAACCCGATCCGGCCGGCCCTTCCGCATCGCGCTGCAGCTTTCAGGTTTTGATCATGATAAAATTGACTTCATCGCATTCTACACGACTGCTTGTTTTGCTCCTGCTTCTTTCCGGCTGCATGACAGTGCCGATTTCCAGCATTCCCAAGCTCATGCGGCTCGATTTTCTGACAATGAATTTCGAGCATGTGCGGGTTGGGTTGCAGCTTCCTGCCCATCTGTCGTTAGGTTCGGGTGATGCGGTGATGATCATTCGCAGCGCTACAGATGGCGTAAAGGGCGAGACTGTCGAGACATTTGCGTTGATCGAGGATGCAGACGCGGCTGCCCGCGCGCAGTTCCACGCGGAAAAGCGGGCGGGAACCGCCACAAGCGTGTGGAGAATAAAGCCCGAGGAGGTTTCAAGGCTTACAACATTGCAGGAGAAGGTGCGCCGCTCCCGCATCGAGGGGCCACGCATCAGGGGAAGCACGGAGATCGAGATATTGCGCGCCTGTGTCGCGGGCGTCCTCCCGACCGGGCCGATCTATTTCTCGACCTACATCAAACCGGCGGAAAATGAGGACTACATCGCCATGGCCCTGGATGCCGATCTGGTGAAAGTTTTTGGTGCGGGCCAGGTCGCAGTGCGGATCAGGCAGTGCGTAAGCTGATCGCCGTTGCCGGAGCGCGCGGGTGCTCCGGCCATGTTTTTCCCAATAGACGTGCCTGGCGTCGAATATCGCCGATGCGTGTATCAGCGCCCCGGCCGGCCCGTCTTGCCCTTGGTTCGGCTCTTGCGCTTCTGCTCGCCGGCGTCCTCATAGGAACCCGCGCCGATCTTGCCGCGCACCAGCGGTCGGGGATCGTCCGTGGCGCGCTCCGGCTGGCCTTCCAGCAACGGTGAGAACCGTTTGCCGGGCTCGGTCTCGGGCTTGTTAGGCACCGCGCCGCGCACGGGTTTTTCGGTCCTGCCCACCGTCATCTCGTCCAGCGTGTTCCTGCGGAACAGCGGTTTTCCCGCATCCGAGCCGGGGCCCATTTCATCCAGCGAGGGTTTGGCGAAGAGGGATTTGCCGCTTTCGTTCGCTGCGGCGCCCGCCTCCGTCCTGCCGGATGTCTCACCCTCCGGCGGGGAGATCGACAAGTGGCTGCGTCTGTTGTTTTTTCCGCCGCCTTCGATGGCGCGGGCCTCCTCCTTGGCCATCGGGTCGTCCATGGTCGCCAGTTCGGCGGCTTTGAGGCGTTTGATTTCGTCGCGCAGACGGGCGGCTTTTTCGAAGTCGAGATCGGCGGCGGCGTCGCGCATGGATTTTTCCAGCGCGTTGAGATGGGCCTGAAGATTGTTGCCGACCAAGTGGCCGCCATCGGCGAAGCCTTTGCCGGAAACGCCAGAAATATCGGCCCTTACGTGATCGCGCTCATAAACAGAATCAAGAATGTCGGAGATCTTCGCCTTGACCGATTCCGGCGTGATGCCGTGTTCGGCATTATAGGCCATCTGCTTTTCGCGGCGGCGGGAGGTTTCCTCCATCGCCCGCTTCATCGAGCCGGTGATATTGTCGGCATAGAGGATGACCTTGCCGTCGACGTTACGGGCGGCGCGGCCGATGGTCTGGATCAGCGAGGTTTCCGAGCGCAGGAAACCTTCCTTGTCGGCATCGAGGATGGCGACGAAACCGCATTCGGGAATGTCGAGGCCCTCGCGCAAGAGGTTGATACCGACAAGCACGTCGAAAGCGCCGAGGCGCAGGTCGCGGATGATTTCGATGCGCTCCAGCGTGTCGATATCCGAGTGCATGTAGCGCACGCGAACGCCCTGTTCGTGCAGATATTCGGTCAGGTCCTCGGCCATGCGTTTCGTCAGCACGGTGCAGAGCGTGCGATAGCCCTTGGCGGCGGTCTCGCGGATTTCGCCGAGAACGTCGTCCACCTGGCTGCGGGCGGAGCGCACTTCGACCGGCGGATCGATGAGGCCGGTCGGGCGGATGACCTGTTCGGCGAAGACGCCGCCCGATTGCTCCATCTCCCATGAGCCGGGGGTTGCCGAAACCGCTACGGTGAGCGGGCGCATCGCATCCCATTCCTCGAAGCGCAGCGGCCGGTTATCCATGCAGGAGGGCAGGCGGAAGCCATATTCGGCCAGCGTCGCCTTGCGCCTGAAGTCGCCGCGATACATGCCGCCGATCTGGCTCACCGAGACGTGGCTTTCGTCGATGAACAGCAATGCGTTATCAGGGATATATTCGAACAGGGTTGGTGGCGGCTCGCCGGGATTGCGGCCGGTGAGATAACGCGAATAGTTTTCGATGCCGGCGCAGGAGCCGGTCGCCTCCAGCATTTCCACATCGTAGCGGGTGCGCTGTTCCAGCCGCTGGGCTTCCAGCAGGCGTCCGGCCTTTTCCAGCTCGGCGAGGCGGCCCTTCAATTCTTCTTTGATCGATTTGATCGCGCCGTTGAGCGTCGGGCGCGGGGTGACATAGTGCGAATTGGCGTAAATCTTGACGGATTGCAGGTCGCCGGTCTTCTGGCCGCTCAGCGGGTCAAATTCGGTGATGGAATCGATCTCGTCGCCGAACATCGAGATGCGCCAGGCGGCATCTTCAAGGTGGGCGGGGAAGATTTCGATGGTATCGCCGCGCACGCGGAACGAGCCGCGCTGGAAATCCATGTCACGGCGTTTGTATTGCTGGGCCACGAGGTCGGCCAGAAGCTGGCGCTGGTCCAGCCGGTCGCCCACCTGCATCTGGAAGGTCATGGCGGTGTAGGTTTCCACCGAACCGATACCGTAGATGCAGGAAACCGAGGCGACGATGATGCAGTCGTCGCGTTCCAGCAACGAGCGGGTGGCGGAGTGGCGCATCCGGTCGATCTGTTCGTTGATCGAGGATTCCTTCTCGATGAAGGTGTCGGAGCGCGGCACATAGGCTTCCGGCTGGTAGTAATCGTAGTAGGAGACGAAATATTCCACCGCATTGTCGGGGAAGAAGTTCTTGAACTCCGAATAGAGCTGCGCGGCCAGCGTCTTGTTGGGGGCGAGGATGACAGCCGGACGCTGCGTCGCCTCGATCACCTTGGCCATGGTGAAGGTCTTGCCCGAGCCGGTGACGCCGAGCAGCACCTGGCTGCGTTCGCCGGAATTGATGCCTTCCACGAGGTCGTTGATGGCCGTCGGCTGGTCGCCGGCGGGCTGATAGTCCGAGGCCATGCGGATGGCGACGCCGCCTTCCGATTTCGGCGGGCGGGCCGGCCGGTGCGGCGTCCACAGCTTGCCGTCCTTGAACAGCGGATTGCCGCTCTCTATCAGTTTCGACAGCGCATCCACCGTGGCGGTGACGGCGCCCGGTGCGAGGTTGGCGGCATCCTCCAGCGATACGTCCATGCCGGCAACCGGATTGAGACCGGCGGCGGCGCGGGTTTTCGGATCGCTCGATGCGCCGATGGAAACGCCGCGTGCGGTCTTGGAGGCCGTGGTGTTCTTGGCCGTCTTCGGGGGGGCTTTCTGGGCCTCCTTGCGCGCCTCGATCTCGATCTTCTTGCGGTGCTTGCCCGCCTTCGAGGCGATTTCGCGCTGGGTTTCCACGGAGGAAGCCTCCGCTTCCGCCTCGAGCTGCTTCACCCAATCCGCGACGCTGCCGCTGAGCGGCGCGCCTTCGAAGGACGATTGCGGAGCTTCCTCGAAGCCCGAGGGCGAGGAGGTGGAGTTTTTCGGTGATCTGGCCATAGGCGAAATATGGAGGGAGTCACGCATAAAGGGAAGGGGATGCGGTGAAAAAATGAGTACAAAAAGGAAACGAAGCTTGCGGAACAAAATTCGGCCGGATGCGTTGTGTAGCGGCTGAAGACAGCTTTGTTCAAATCCGTAGAAAATCGATTCCGGTTTTCGGGCGGATGCGCTAGAGCAAATCCATACGGGCGGAATGAGGGTTCCCTTCTGACTGCCTTCTCCTGCCGCATTTCATGACATCCCTCCCTTTTTTCCAGGACCTATCATGCCGTTCTCAATCAGCCCTGCCCATATCTGGCCTGTCCTGATGCTTGTCGCCTCCAATGTTTTCATGACCTTCGCCTGGTACGGCCACCTCAAGCACAAGGGCAGTGCGCTCTTCCTGGCGATTGTCGCCAGCTGGGGCATCGCCTTCTTTGAATATGTGCTTGCCGTTCCCGCGAACCGCATCGGTTCGGAGGTCTATTCCACCGCGCAGCTCAAGACCATTCAGGAAGTCATCACGCTCGCGGTCTTCGCGCTGTTTTCGATCTTCTGGCTGAAGGAAAGCATCACCATCAATCACGTGATCGGTTTCGCGCTGATCGCCTTCGGTGCGTCCTTCATTTTCCGCTCCTGAAAAGGAATAAATACCCCGGCGCTTGCCGGCCCGGAACCAGTCGCAACGGATATGAGGTGATGTATCGATGAAAATACGGCCTGCGAAAGTTGACGATGCAACCGGAATGACGGCGGTTCAGAACGAGATATTCTCGGCCGGCCTCCGAAAAGCGCCGACGGACATTACGGCGGTGCTGGAGAATTACATCCAGCACGCCGACCGTATCGAATGCTCGGTCGCCGAGGACGATGACGGGCGTATTCTGGGCTTCCAGTCGCTGCGTTATGCGCGGACGAACAATCCCTATGGCGTGGCGGAAGGCTGGGGCATCATCGGCACCCATGTCAGCCCGCAGGCGGCGCGAAGAGGTGTAGGATCCGCGCTCTTCGCGGCAACGCGCAGCGCGGCGGAGGCGCGTGGCCTTAAAAATATCGACGCCAGCATCGGCGCGGACAACACGCTCGGGCAAAGCTATTACGACGCCATGGGATTTATGACCTATCGCCAGCCGGAAGGGCTGGTCTGCAAGGTTTATCGGCTGGGTTAGACGCGGTTTGCTTCCGGTCAGCCGCGACTGTCGTTTTCGGAATATTGCAGGCGGGCCTTGCAGATGCGAACGTGGTTCTCGTCAGCCCATTGCACCAGCAATTGCATCGGCACCAGAAACGAGCGGCCGAGATTGGTCAGCTCATATTCCACGCGCGGCGGCACCTCGGCATAAAGCGTGCGGCGGATGAAGCCATCCTCTTCCAGCCGCTTCAGGGTGCGCGACAACATCTGCTTGGAAATATCGTCGATCCGGCGGTTCAGCTCGTTGAAGCGCAGCACGCCGCCCTGCAGGGCTTCCAGAACCAAAAGGCTCCATTGATCGCCGATGCGGTCGAGCACGTCGCGGATGGGGCAGGGCTGGTCGAAGGCAAAAACCTCTTTCGTCTGCGTATCCGCCATGTCCTTACCCCTTGCCCTTTTACCCTTGCAGGTCATCGCCATGTGACCAGATCAGCCGCCGCTGACTTCTTGCGGCTATGGCTGCGATACCATAGCTCTTCTTCGCGGTCTATAATCTAGACCGGTAACGATAGTGACAAGAGGAAAGAAGCCATGGCTAAAATCGCGCTTATCGGCGCTTCCGGCAATGCCGGGTCCCGTATTCTGAAGGAACTTTCCGACCGGGGACATCAGGTGACCGCAATCGCCCGCAATCCCGAAAAGATCGCCAGCCTGCCGAATGTGGTGGCAAAGAAGGGCGATGTTTTCGATCAGTCAGGGCTTTCGGAACTGCTGAAGGGTCACGATGCCGTGATCAGCTCGGTGCATTTCACCGCCAGCGATCCGGCAACGCTGATCGAGGCCGTGCGCGCCTCCGGCGTTCAGCGCTATCTCGTCGTCGGCGGCGCCGGCAGCCTTGAAATCGCGCCGGGCCAGCGTGTGGTCGACCTGCCGGATTTCCCGGCCGCTTACAAGGCCGAAGCGACCAAGGGTGCGGAGTTCCTGGATCGCCTGAAACAGGAAAAACAGCTCGACTGGACCTTCCTGTCGCCATCCGCCGAATTCGTGCCGGGCGAAAGAACGGGCAAATTCCGCATCGGCAAGGATAATCTCCTCAGCAACGATGAGGGCAGCCGCATTTCCTTCGAAGACTATGCCATCGCGCTCGTCGATGAAATCGAGAAGCCGCAGCATTCCCGCCAGCGTTTCACCGTCGGTTATTGAGAGGTATCACCCATGAATTTCGTAACACGCAGTCTTGCCATCGCCACCCTTGCCCTTGCACCCGTGCTGATGGCCGCACCGGTTCTGGCGCAAACCGCAGCGCGAGACTTCGCGCAGGAAGAAGCCAATCGCAAACTGGTGATCGAGTTTTACGACACGGTCTTCAACAAGCATGATGTGGCGAAGGGCGCCACCGTCCTCGTTGACAGCTACAAGCAGCACAACCCGATGGTGCCGGACGGCAAGGCGCCGTTCGTCAATTATTTTACCGGCTTCTTCAAGGAGAATCCGCAGTCGAAAGCGCGGATCGTTCGCAGCGCAACGGATGGCGATCTGGTCTATCTGCATATCCATTCGACGGAAAATGAAGGCGATCGCGGCAGGGCCATCGTCGATATCTTCCGCGTCACCGACGGCAAGATCACCGAGCACTGGGACGTGATCCAGGAGGTGCCGGAAAAGGCGGCGAACAACAATACGATGTTCTGAGGGCCGTGCCGTCGCATTGCCGATAACAGGGAACAGCCGGGATTTTCGCCCGGCTGTTTTCATTTTCAGATCGCGCGTCGTTTCTGGCGCGACTGTATGATCAGATCCAGCGCCAGCATGGCCAGCAGGCTCGCGCCCACCAGCGGGAAAATGATGCCGCCGATGGCGAGTATGGCGAGCAGACCGTGCAGGACGCGTTTTTCCTGCGGCAAAGGCGGCACGCCGAGCGAACCCTTGGGGCGGCGTTTCCACCACATGATGCCGGCAGACACGGCAAGCAGCACAATGCCGATACAGGCCGCCAGAAGCACGATCTGGTTGGCGAGGCCATATTGCTGGCCCAGATGCACGTTGATGCCCCATTCCAGCGCCTGGCCGAGCGGGCCGTAATCGGAGTAGCCCATATCGATCAGCGGCTCGCCGCTATATTGATCGAGATGGACGACACGTTGCTGCGCCAGATCGTCGGGATAGACGGAGCCACTATAGACGCCCGCCGGTTTTCCCGGCAGGGAGACAGCGTAACCGGCGGCAAGACCGAGCGCGTCGAAACGTGCTATCGCCTCGTCGATCCCGATTGGCTGGCCTTCGGCGGAATGGGTGGATTCCGGGATTTTCGCCTGCTCCAGCGACCAGCTCGTCTTCGCCACGTGATCGAGATGTTCGCCCGACATCGGAACATCGGTGCGAATGCCCACCGGATATCCGAAGTTGCTGCCGTTCGCCCATTCATTGACCTTCGCACCCCACACGCCCGACCAGGGCATGCCGGTGACAGCAAGGAAAACGATGAAAAAGCCGACGAAAATGCCGGTAACGGCATGGGTATCGCGCCAGAACACCCGCTTTTTCGGCGTGCCGCGTACGGTGACGACACCGCCGGTCTGTTTTCGCGGCCACCAGAGATAGATGCCGGTGGCGACAAGAAGGATGGACCAGCCGGCAGCGATCTCGATCAGATAGCGGGCATAGGTACCGAAATATTTCAGGCTGTGGAGATAGCGGATCGTCCACATGACGGTGCCGCGATCCGGCAGGGAGCCCGCAACCTCAGCAGTGTAGGGATTGACGTAGACGGCCCGCTTTCCATCCGCCGTATTGACGGTGATTTCCGTCGACGCGCCCGGATCGGCGGGGGTGGTATATTTGACGGCTGTGCCGGGAACGGCCGCAAGTGCTGCACTCACGATCTCGGAAGGCAGCGCTTTCGGCGCATTTTGCGCCACTTCGATCCGCTTGAGGTCTGAATGGATGAGATTATCGAACTCGTCCCGGAAGAGATAAAGCGCACCGGTGACGGCGAGCGATATCATGAAGGGCAGGACGAGCAGACCGGCGTAGAAATGCCAGCGCCATACGGCGCGGTAAAGATTTGCGGACGAGGAATGCGCAGGCGCACGCTCGCCCTCGAAAGAGGTCGTAACGGACATGGATGTCTCCGCAAGAGAATTGATTTTCCGGCAGGCCGGACAGTGTTCTAGCGCTGCGGAGCGGAGGGAGGTGCGCGTGGACGCGATTCCAGATTGGGCGGCGATGGCGGCAACGCCGCGTCGACGTTCAGGAAGGCGACTTCGACCGCAGGGAGAATATTGTCCGTGCGCTCGATGGGAATAACCGGAAGAGCGGCGACCGTTGCCGAAGCCAGACGGCAGAGCGTGCCGCAACAGTCATCGGCGATCTTGCCGGCGGGGTTCTGCTTGCCGGAGCCGCCTTCCGGCATATGGCTGGAACAGATGATCTCATCCGCCGCCAGCGCGGCCATCGCCATGTTGCCGTTGGTCAGGCCGTTGGCGAGGCCCTGCAAAAGGAAAAGCAGAACCGCCAGCATGGCGATGGCGCCAGCCGAACTTCTGTCCTGCATGATCCTGCGAATGAATCCCATGCAATCGGAATGTCATATTTGCGGCGAAATGTCACCGCGACACAATGACGGGATGGGAGGGGCAACAAGCGCGCGCACCCTGATCCCAGTTGTATGTTTATATTGTCCAATTACTTTCGATTTTAATTGGACTCACAAGTGAGAATCCGTGTATTTCACTCGTGATCTGTATTTTTTATTTGATAATAAAGAATATTATTATGTTATTTTATTTCACTTAAGAAAGTAAATTTCAGAATTAATTCATATGTGCTTCACTCCATGCAGTGATGGTGATCAGCGATTTCTTCAATTCGGCGCGCCTTGTGAGGCAATAAATGGCGGTCGCAGGGTATCTTTCATGAAAATAGCCGTGGTGCAGTTCGATAGCCGTCCACTCGATACGCTTGGGTTTCTTGCGTCATTGATCGTCCGCAATTCGCACTATGCAAGACAGCACGGTTATGAGCACTTTTTCGTCAACCAGTTGGGGATGGAAATTCCGCCATTTTGGGCAAAGCCCCATGTCGTGATGTTCTATCTGAAATCCGGCTACGATATTGTATTGTGGTTGGATACCGACGCGGTCGTCCACGATCTTGCGATACCGGTCACCCGGTTTTTCGCGGGCGATGAAGTTTTCATCTACGCGTCCGACAATCCTGTCTGGCGCAGTCCCTTCAATGCAGGCGTATTCATGTGCAAGGGGATCATAGCGCTGGACCTTATGCTCGAATGGGCGGCACTGTATCAGCCTGATCAATGGGAAAAGCACGAGAACGGCTGGCGGTGCAGGGATGCGCGGTGGGCGGGAGCAGCCTATGAGCAGGGCAGTTTCGCGATTAACATCCTGCCGAAATACGGCCAGTCTGGTCTCTTCAAGCAACTGCCGTGGCAGGTGCTGCAAAGCCCGTTTCCGCTCGAGAATTCATTCACCCTGCATTTTGCGGAGCGGTTCAAAGCCAATATCGGCGTCTATTGCGCTGCCTTCCCGCAACCCCGGCTTTCCCGCGAAGAATGATCCGGCAACGCGGGTGGGCCGACGTTGTTTGCCGGATATATGCTAAATGGAGTGCGGCGCTGGAGCCCAGCGCCGCAGCGCGCTTATTCCGCTGCCGGAATGGGCGTGGGTTGTCCGTTTTCGTCCATCGCCACCATGATGAAGGTTCCAGCGGTGACTTTTTCCAGCTTGTCATAACGCGACCGCTGCGCCCAGGCTTCCACCGTCAGCGTGATGGAGGTGCGGCCAACGCGGGCGATGTCGGTATAGATGGACAGCGTATCGCCGATCTTCACCGGCAGTTCGAAGGCCATTTCCTTGACCGCCGCGGTGACGACGCGACAGCGGGAACGCTCCGCTGCACGGATGCCGCTCGCCAA
>NZ_ASXX01000034.1:0-5586 GCF_001526505.1 Agrobacterium sp. D14 | reverse complement strand
GACCCAGCCGCCGAAAATATCGCCGGCCGGATTGGCGTCGGCCGGCATGGCGAGCGTTCTGAGCGTCAGCTCGCCGGTCGGTTTGATGGTCTGGTCGGTCATGTTGAGATTTGCTCCGTGCGAATGACAAAGGCGCAGCATGCGTTGCGCTTTGCGATTTCGCAAGGAAGGCGAAGCGTCAGGACGACGCTTTGCCCAGAAATTGCTGCGTTGCATAAAGGGCGATGGCCGCCGCATTCGAAACGTTGAGCGATTTGATCTCGCCGGGCATATCGAGACGGGCGAGCGCCGAGACGGTTTCGCGCGTTTTCTGGCGCAGGCCCTTGCCTTCGGCGCCCAGCACCAGCGCGATTTTATCACCTCTGAACGTCTGCTCGATGGGGGCGGGGCCTTCGGAATCCAGACCGACGGAGAAGAAGCCGAGCTTGTGCAGTTCGCCCAGCGCATCGGCCAGATTGGTGATCTGGATATAGGGAATGAGTTCCAGCGCGCCGGAAGCCGATTTCGCCAGCACGCCCGACTCCGTCGGGCTGTGGCGCATGGTGGTGATGACGGCGCCGGCATTGAAGGCGACCGCCGAGCGCATGATGGCGCCGACATTGTGCGGATCGGTCACCTGATCGAGCACGAGAATGAGCGGGCTGTCCTTCAGCGCGCCGAGACGCTTGACCGGCAGCGGCCGGGTTTCCAGCATCACGCCCTGGTGGATGGCCTCGGGGCCGAGCACACGATCGATATCCTGAGGGGAAACCATCTCGACCGGGAAGGGCTGGGAATCGGCCTCGCCGATATCGAGACGCGCAAAGGCGTTCTGGGTGACGGAGAGCTTGACGATCTGCCGTTCGGGATTGGCGAGTGCCGCACGCACGGTATGCAGGCCGTAAAGATGCACCTGATCGGGCGCAAGCTGCGGCGGCTTCCAGTCGTCTGCGCCTCGGTTCTTGCGCTTCGGCTGCTGCGGGGTCGGAATTTCGCCGCGCTCGCGCTTGGCGTCGCGCACGGCGCGGCGCAGGTTGGCATAGTGCGTGTCGCGGGTGGATTTGTTCTTGGGATCGTCTTTGCTCATGGCGCCTTATATCTCCGCCAGGAGGCGCGCACCAGCCCCCGCGATAATCCACAGGGCCGTAAAGAGGTTTGAATTTTTTCCCGAAAATTCGTGAAAGGGCGTGTTGACAGAAACGAACGAGGCCGTCATATACGCGCCACAGACGACGCAACGGCGCTTCGCCGCAGCCAAATCTGAAGAGCTTGGTCGCTCGATCCTAGCAGAAAGCTGGAGGGATGCCCGAGTGGTTAAAGGGGACGGACTGTAAATCCGTTGGCTACGCCTACGTTGGTTCAAATCCAACTCCCTCCACCATTCTGCACGGATCGAAATCACCACCGCGGGTATAGCTCAATGGTAGAGCAGCAGCCTTCCAAGCTGAATACGCGGGTTCGATTCCCGCTACCCGCTCCAGCTTCTCCCCAATATCGTCAATTAAGTTTTTTAGCGCTGTTTTGCCGCCTTTTGCCTCGGCGGAAACATGCGGCCGTCTTCTGGCCTTTCCCATCTGTAGGAAGGGCGTTCTTCCTGAGCGCCTTGTTATGAGGTCTGACTGCGTCTGTGGGGGCACACCATGCAGAACGCGTCTTCAGGATGGCTCCAGCGCCGACTGGATCCGCAGTTTCTCCGCGTCCAGTTCGCTCAGCCTTCCCATATGCGCCGTGATTTCCTCAAAGATCGAGGTGCGATCCGTTTTCGACAGGCGCTCCACGCGACGCAGGGCCGTGATGACCTCGATCAGATCAAGTCGCTCCTGCTCAAGCTTTTCCAGATTCCAAAACATCGCGTTTTCCCCGTTGGTACGCCTTCAAACGGCTCGCTGGGCAAAAGGTTCAGATCAGTAGAATTTAAGGTAAATTTTATCTTGTCGGCAACGGCCCGGGCTGGGGATGCAGCCCGGGCCTCAGCCGAATCAATAGGGTGAGCGGCACTGCGTGCGCGTGCCGGCAGGGGCCATATAGCTGTTGTCGGTGGGGTGGTAGGATGTGTAACGCGCTGCACACCATTTTATATGGTCGATTTCGGCTTGAGACAGGGCGTAGCCGTTGGGCGTTGCTTCTTCGCCTTTCCCCGCCGCAAAGGCAGAGGCGGGGTAGCCTCGCTGATCTGAATTCTGCGCCTGCGCCTGTGTTTCGTAGGCCGGCTGTATGAGGCTCAACGCATGGGCGGGCACGACAGCAGCGGCAGATATCGCGACGCCAAGAGCGAGCGCGGAGATGGTCTTCGGCATCCTCAACATCGATAAATCCTCGTTATTCGTTCGGTATGCTAACGAAAACTTAGGAAATTCGTTCCGGTGGAGGGTTGACGCCACACGAACACGTGATTCTCCGGGCTGGGCGTAGGAGGCGGTTGAAGCGGCAATATCGGGATGCTCCGCGTCCTGCGGCGGCGTTCATGATGACGGTGCGATGCTGCCTTCACCGGGAAGACGGTGTGTCCGGCAAGCAAGTTCCATTCCCGCCTGCTTCGCTTCCCGTCCTTTCGCACTGCTCGTTGACAAGCGGAAAATCCGGTCAGATAGTCGGCTGGCAATCATGCAAACGGGAGTCTTCAATGTTTAACAGGGTTGTCATTCTCTCATCCTTTGCGCTGCTGGCATCGGCGGCGTTTGTCTCCCCCGCAGCCGCACTCACCATGAAGGAGTGCAGCGTGAAATATCAGGCGGCGAAAGCCGACGGGTCGGCCAAGGACGTCAAGTGGAACGACTATCGCGCCAAGTTCTGCGGCAGCGAGGCGGCAGCCGAGGATGCGGCCGACGACAAGCAGGTCGCGGCCACTACTGAAAAAGAACCCGCAAAAGCGACGACAAAGGCCCCGAAGGGCGTCGCTTTCCCGAGTGCTGTCGATAAGAAATATTCAAGCGAGACGCCCGCAAAGGCCCGCCTGAAAACCTGTGTCGACTCCTATCACAAGAACAAGAATGACGGCACGCTCGGCGATCTGAAATGGATCCAGAAGGGCGGCGGCTACTGGAGCCTGTGCAACACGGCCCTGAAGAGCTGAGACAGGCAGGGGCGGATTACCTCCGGCGCTGGCGCGTTATCCGACATGGTTTCGGATAACGCGTGAGCCGATTCGGCCGTGATCGTTTGCCCTTGGCCTCTTTTCCCCTTGCCGCCATTCGCCGGCAGATGCAGATATCGCTTCCTGTCCGCGATCAGGATTTGATCGCGGATGAGTCCGTTTCCTGATGGGTGGAAACGCGCGGCATGGGGCAACCCTGTTTTCGGGCGGGTAAAATCTGCGAATGGCTTGCGATTCAGTCTCTTGATAGAAAGACTTGACCCTGCGGCTTGATCCGCATCCAGCAATTCAACGGCTGCGGCTGTCCGATGACGGCTCGCCGGCAATGTGGGCGGATGACAAGACGATTTCGAAACTATCTCACCGTGCTGGCCATATCGCTGCTGATGTGGACGGTGATCCTTGGCGTCGTTTATTGGCTGTTTCGATAGGTTTTGCCGCAGCTTGCCGGCCTGAATGAAAGTGCTGCAAGGCCTGTGCGGCGATAAAACCGTCAGATGGCTGCAAGACCGATATTCCCGAAAATTTGATATGGTGAGAGGCGGCCGCCCCATTTCGGCTTTGCTGGCGTGACCTTATGGTTCGGTGAAATCAGGAAAGGGTCATCATGAAAAAATCCGTCGCCGCGACATGCCTTGCAGCTTTCTCCATGTCGGTCGCTACCGGCGCCATGGCTGAAGAGCTGGTGATTCCGCTTCCGAATGACACGACGGTCGAAAAGGTGGAGACCGTTTACCAATGCGCCTCCGATAAGGTGGAGGCCGTCTATTTCAATGCCGGTGAGATCAGCCTCGTGCGGCTGGGGCTGAAGGATGGCGTCACCGTTGCCGCAAATGTCATTTCCGGCTCGGGCGCGAAATATCAGGGCGGTATTTATGTCTGGTGGTCGAAGGGCGACGAGGCGGATCTTTACGATCTGATGGCGGATCCGGAGATGAAAAAGCCGGTTCATTGCGTGGAAGCGAAGAAATCCTGATCGTTGGGAGCTTTGCCTCAAAGGAGCGGCGGCAGGGCGGTTTTTTGAAAACCTTGCCATGCCGCCGGTCAGCGTGGGAGTGCGCGCGCGGCGCGTTCAGCCAAGAACGAGCGACGCAAGAAGCGCCAGCAGGATAAGAGAGCTGGCGACAACACCGAGCCTCACCCTGCGAAGGCGGCGGGTACGACCGCCGCTCCAGTCATAAGCCATTGGCAGCTTTACCTTTCTTTTTATTATTATGACTTATTGACTAGCTCCCTAGGCTTGCCCGTGGCTGACCTCAATTGTCAGAATCCATCGGCGAAAATTCACGATTTCCCTGTCTTCTCCCGATGTTGCAGCAAGCGCGGCGATTGATTCTTCCTGTCCTGCGACGGCATATCGGGTGAGGGGACCTGATGGGCGCAGGCCATGAAAAAGGCCCGGAAACTGGCGTTTCCGGGCCTTCTGGAGAGGCGTGTCTGCTGGTCGTTTCAGCTCAGATAGGGCTGGAGATAGGGCAGAACCTCGAGCGTGCCGTGATACAGCATGTTGAGGGCGACATAGATGATGACCATCAGGCCGAGATAGGAAATCCAGCGATAGCGGTGCAGCAGCTTGGCGACGAAGTTGGCGGCGAGGCCCATGAGCGCAATCGAAACGACGAGGCCAATGATCAGCACCGTCACATGTTCCTGTGCGGCGCCGGCGACGGCAAGGACGTTATCCAGCGACATGGAAACATCGGCGATGACGATCTGGGTCGCGGCCTGGAAGAAGGTCTTGTGCCCCTTGGTCAGGTCGGCCTCTTCGTCCGTCACTTCGTCTTCGATGGAGCCTGCGGCCTCACGCAGTTCGACCCACATCTTCCAGCACACCCAGGCGAGCAGCAGGCCGCCGAACAATTGCAGGCCGACAATGGCGAGAAGCTGCACGGTGACGGCGGCAAAGCCGATGCGCAGAACCGTGGCGGCGATGATGCCGACCAGGATCGCCTTGCGGCGGAGGTGAGCGGGCAGACCGGCGGCTGCAAGGCCGATGACGATGGCGTTGTCGCCCGCCAGCACGAGGTCGATTGCGATGACCTGTAAGAATGCCGTGAAACCGGCGGCTGTGAAGATTTCCATGGGATGGTCCTGAAACGGATAGAGAGGTCGCGAGGGAAGCGACGGATCGAGATATGGCTTGGGATGGCGCGTCCGCGCCGGATTCCAGTCGCCCGTCTCCCCCCGGCGATGAAATGTCCTTAAGCCATCATGCCGGTGCAGGTAAAGAAGTTGTGATAGAAATATCTTATTTAGTGATCGGCCATTCCGGAGGAGGGGGTCGTCGGGCCGTTGCCCGCTTCGCCCTCGCGAGGGTTTGAATGTCGCAAATCAGATACCATATACGGGCCTCAAGGCACGCTTAGGGCGCGCGCGAAGACGCTTTCACAATTAAGTCTTGCGCATTCGCTTACAAAGCCTTAAACGGCGACACCAAACCGGTACGCCGGGGAAACTACTTCACGTTCACAGGAAGCAATTCACATGGCAAAGAGCAAGTTTGAGCGCAATAA
>NZ_ASXX01000033.1:0-26386 GCF_001526505.1 Agrobacterium sp. D14 | reverse complement strand
GGTGAGTTCGAATGCAAACACGGCGATACCGTGTTCATCACGCCGGATGATACCAAGATCCACAGGTTCGAAGAAAAGGGTAAGGCGATATGACGGGAAGACTGGAAGGCAAATCCGCGCTTATAACAGGTTCGGCGCGCGGCATCGGCCGTGCCTTTGCGGAGGCCTATATACGTGAGGGGGCAACCGTCGCCATTGCCGATATCGATTTCGAGCGCGCCAGCAAGACCGCCCGCGAGATCGGCGAGAACGCCTATGCCGTCGAACTCGATGTCACCAAGCAGCATTCCATCGACACCACCATCCGCACGGTGGAAGGCCAGACGGGCGGGCTCGATATCCTCATCAACAATGCCGCGCTGTTCGACCTCGCACCGATTGTCGAGATCAGACGTGAGAGCTACGAAAGACTGTTTTCGATCAACGTGTCCGGCACGCTGTTCATGATGCAGGCCGCCGCAAAAACAATGATCGCTCGGGGAAAAGGCGGCAAGATCATCAACATGGCAAGCCAGGCGGGCCGGCGCGGCGAGGCCTTGGTGGCGGTTTATTGCGCCACCAAGGCCGCCGTCATCAGCCTCACCCAATCGGCCGGGCTCGATCTCATCAAACACGGCATCAACGTCAATGCGATTGCGCCGGGCGTGGTCGATGGCGAGCACTGGGACGGCGTGGATGCGCTGTTTGCGAAATATGAAAACCGCCCGGCCGGTGAAAAGAAGCGGCTGGTCGGGGAGGCCGTGCCCTTCGGCCGCATGGGCCGTGCCGAAGACCTGACCGGCATGGCGATCTTCCTTGCCTCCGATGAGGCCGAATACATCGTCGCCCAGACCTATAATGTCGATGGCGGCAACTGGATGAGCTGAGTATCGGGCGCCTGCCGCCCGGCCTTGGCACGAACAACGTTTCCCCTTCGAGGATCGTGACATGACATGCAAACTCTCCCTCGCAACGCTTGACGACGCCAGAAAAACCGCGGCTGTTCCGGCCTATTCCCGGACCGATCTTTCCGCCGGCATCGTGCATTTCGGCGTTGGCAATTTCCACCGCGCCCATCAGGCGGTTTATCTGGATGACCTCTTCAACACGGGCGCGGACCATGACTTCGCCATCATCGGCGCGGGCGTTCTGCCGTCGGACGCGGTGATGCGTGAGAAACTCGCTGCGCAGGACTTTCTGACCACGGTGGTGGAGCAGGACAATAACCGCACCGGCGCGCGCGTCACCGGCCCGATGATCGACATATTGCCGGTTGGCGACAGCAAGGCCATCATCGATACGCTCTCCGATCCGAAAATCCGCATCGTCTCGATGACGATTACCGAGGGCGGTTATTTCATCGATGCTTCCGGTTCCTTCAACCCGCAGCATCCGGCCATTGCCGAGGACGGCAAGAACCCGGCTTCGCCAAAAACCGTGTTCGGCCTCATCGTCGCCGGGCTGAAGGCGCGGCGCGACAAGGGGCTGCAACCCTTCACCGTCATGTCCTGCGACAACATTCCGCATAATGGCAAGGTCACGAAAAATGCCGTGGTTGGGCTCGCGGCCCTGTCCGATCCGGCCTTTGCCAACTGGATCGGCGAAAATGTCGCTTTCCCGAATTCCATGGTCGACCGCATCACGCCCGCGACAGGCGAGCGCGAACGCAATATTGCCCGCGACGATTTCGGCATCGAGGACAACTGGCCGGTTTTCTGCGAGGAGTTCAAGCAATGGGTGATGGAGGATAATTTCCCCGCCGGTCGCCCGGCGCTGGAAAAGGCCGGCGTACAGTTTGTCAGGGACGTTGCGCCCTATGAGCACATGAAAATCCGCATCCTCAATGGCGGCCACGCGGCAATCGCCTATCCGGCGGCGTTGCTCGACATCCATTTCGTGCATGAGGCGATGGAACATCCGCTGATCCGGGCATTTCTGGCAAAGCTCGAAAATGAAGAGATCATTCCGGTCATTCCGCCGGTTCCCGATACGAATCTTGCCGATTATTTCGCGCTGATCGAGCGGCGTTTCCTCAATCCGAAGATCGGCGACACCATTCCGCGTCTGGCGCAGGACGGTTCCAACCGCCAGCCGAAATTCATCCTGCCATCCACCGCCGACCGTCTGGCGCGCAGCGAGGATATCGTCGGCCTTTCGCTGGTTTCGGCGCTGTGGTGCCGTTATTTCCAGGGCACCTCCGACAGCGGCAAGGAAATCGCCTTCAACGATGCCAGCGCCGAGCGGCTTCAAGCGGCGGCGATCAAGGCCAAGGACGATCCGATGGCCTTCCTCGCGCTTGAGGATATCTTCGGAACAGTTGCCGAATCGGAGCTTTTCCGTAAACGCTTTGCCCATGCATTGAAGACGCTGTGGCAAGAAGGCACGGCGAAGACCTTGCAGCTTTATCTGGATGACAAGCTGGCTGAAAAGTGACTGAGAGATGGAAGACGAGACCGGGCCCCTTTTGATTTTCGACTGCGACGGCGTTCTCGTCGATAGCGAGCCGGTCTCCATCTCCGTCCTTCTCGACATGCTCTCCCATCTCGGCGTGACGATGGGGGAGGAAGAGGCCTATGAGCGCTTTCTCGGCCGCAGTGTCGCCAGCATGACGGCGACGCTGTTTGAGGACTACGGTGTCGAAACCGACATCGATTTTCTCGACCATATGCGGGCGACGCTGTTTGAGCGTTTCCGCACCGAGCTTCGGCCGATTGACGGCATTGGCGAAACGCTGGACAGGCTCCTGCCGCTGCGGCGCTGCGTCGCTTCCTCAAGCCAGCCGGAACGCATCCGTTATTCGCTGGGGTTGACGGGCCTGATCGACAAATTCGAACCGCATGTCTTCAGCGCCACCATGGTGAAGAACGGCAAACCGGCGCCCGATCTTTTCCTGCATGCGGCGCGCGAAATGGGCGTCGAGCCGCGTCACTGCATCGTGATCGAGGACAGCCCGGCCGGCATTGCCGCCGCAAAGGCGGCCGGCATGGGCGTTTTTGCCTTTACCGGCGGTTCGCATGCGCGCTTTCCCGCATTCCGTGAAAAGATCGCCGGGCTTGGCGCGGATGCGGTGTTTGACGCGATGCCGGATTTGGTCCAACTTGTCGGCAGCTATGTGGGGAAGGGCGGTTTTGACGGCCAAATGGAACGTGATGCGGGCTGAAGCAGATTTTGCCTGCCGCCGTCGCCGGGTCGTTGCGCAAGGGATGGAATTGCAGTCTTGATGCGTCAAAATCTCGTCGCTGTCGATGTCGGCACCGCCAGCGCCCGGGCCGGCATTTTCGATCCGGCCGGCCGGCTGCTTGCCCGCTCCACCCATCCCATCCTGATGCAGAGGCCGCAGGAAAACCACGCCGAGCACGATTCCACCGACATATGGAAAGCGGTCTGCATCGTGGTGAGGGCGGCGCTTGCCGAGGCCGGTGTTTCACCGCACAGCATCGCCGCCATCGGTTTCGACGCCACCTGCTCGCTGGTCATCCGCGATGGGCGGGGTGAGCCGGTTTCGGTTTCCGTTACCGGTGAAGACCGGTTCGACACCATCGTCTGGCTCGATCACCGGGCGATATCGGAGGCCGATAGGCTGACGGCATCCGGCCACCGGGTGCTGGATTTTGCCGGCAACAGCGTCTCGCCGGAAATGCAGATGCCGAAGCTGATGTGGCTGAAGACGCATATGCCGGCAAGCTGGTCGCGCATGTCCTTCGCCTTCGATCTGGCGGATTTCCTGACGTGGAAGGCGACCGGTTCAGCGCAGCGTTCAAATTGCACGCAGACGGCGAAGTGGAATTTTCTGGCGCAGGAAAATCCCGGCTGGCAGGCGGATTACCTCGAATTGGCGGGCCTTGCCGATTTGAGAGAGCGGGCAGGGCTGCCGGACACCACGGTAATGCCGGGTGATAGCATCGGCCCGCTTTCGCCCGAAGCCGCCGCCGAACTGGGTCTCGATACCGGTTGCCAGGTGGCGGCAGGTATGATCGACGCCTATGCCGGCGCGCTCGGTGCGCTGGGCGGCTGCCTGTCTGCGGATGTGGGCCGGCATGTGGCGCTGATCGCCGGTACATCGAGCTGCCTTGTCGCCATGTCGGAACGGCAGATGCCCGGCCACAGCCTCTGGGGGCCCTATTGGCAGGCGATCCTGCCGGGTCACTGGCTGGTGGAGGGCGGGCAATCGGCCACCGGCGCGCTGCTCGACCATATTGTACGCATGCACGCGGCTGGCGGTGAGCCGGATACGGCGCTGCATGCCCGCATCGTTGCGCGGGTAACGGAATTGCGCGCGCTCGAAGGCGAGGCCTTCGCCGAGCGGCTGCATGTGCTGCCGGACTTCCACGGCAACCGCTCGCCGCTTGCCGACCCGCATGCCGTCGGCGTCATCAGCGGGCTGACTTTGGATACGTCTTTCGACAGTCTCTGCCGTCTTTACTGGCGCACGGCCGTCGCCATTGCGCTTGGCGCCCGCCATGTGCTCGATGCGATGGAGCGTTTCGGTTATGCGGTGGAAAGCCTGCACGTTACCGGCGGGCATGTGAAGAACCCGCTGCTGATGGAGCTTTATGCCGATGTGACGGGCAAGCGTATCGTGGTTCCCGCCACCGCCGATGCGGTGCTGCTCGGCACGGCCATGACGGCGGCGACGGCCGGCGGGGTGCATGCGAACCTTGCGGCAGCAGGGGCCGCCATGTATCCGGGCAATGCGGAAATATCAGGCAATCCGGCGCGTGGCCCGCGTTATGAGCGGGATTATCGCCGTTTTCTCGCCATGTACCGCCATCGTCAGGAACTGGAAAGCCTTTGATTTTCTAAAGGCAAATGGCAGGTTAGAGCGCATTGCTGGCGGGTGCCGCTTCTTTCTTCTCCCCGTGGGGAGAAGGTGGCCCGAAGGGTCGGATGAGGGGGCAAGCTCTCCGAATATCTCTACCGTCGCCCCCTCATCCCGCTGCCGCGACCTTCTCCCCGGCGGGGAGAAGAAACAAGCTGTGGCCGCTCGATCCATAAGCACGCACTGTTGTCGTTCAACTGCGCAGCGAGCGTTTCAGGGCCGTGAGGTTCTTTGCCCTTGCCCTGCCGCTGTCATCGGCGCTGGCGCCAAGAGCACAAAGGGTAAATTCCAGCAGGGAGACCAGTTGCAGCAGGCCCTGGCCGCCATTCTGCGCCTGCGGCATGGCAAGGCAGAGATCTGCGCTTTCCGGTCCCCATTCATAAAAGCGTGTGGTGATCAGCAATGTCCTGTAGCCGCTCTTGCGCGCCATTGCCGACAGGCGTTGCAGGGGCGACAGGGCGCCGCCGCAATCCATGATGACGAGCAGCGCCTGCGCGGGGTCGAAATCCCACAGGGCGACATAGGCCGCGCTGTCGCTGCCGAGATAATGGATATGGCCCCGGCTCTCCAGAAGCCGCCCGTAAAAATGCCGCCCGGCATCGAGACCTTCCGGAGAGGTTGCCAGAAAAACACTGCCCGCCGTGGCAATCTCGTTCATGGCAACCCGCCAGATCGATTGGGTGGTCATGTCGAAAGCGGTCTGGATGGCCTGAATCTGCTGGGACAGAAGCTGTGAAAACGGGTTGGAATGGCGTTCGCCGCCTTCGGCCATGGCGGGTTGGTCCGCGCCGGCCGTTTCTTCGGCATGGCGCAGATCGGCGCGTATATCGCTGAATTGCCGGTATCCCAGCGAACGCAGGAAACGGCCGACCGTCATCGGACTGAGGCTCAGCTTGGCGGCCAGCGTCTGCGCCGTCTCGAACGGCAATTCGTCCAGATGTTCGATCAGATATTTGGCGATCTTGCGCTCTGAAGGGGTGCCTGCCTTCATGGCGCGCGTAAGGTTCAACAGCAGCTTTTCCACCAACGCCTCATTCTTTTATCTTTATTGAACGATGATGCATGCGCGCGCGCAAACGAGCGTGCGAACCGCAATTTGACGGTGGGGGATAGCTTTTCCGGCCTTGTCCTCCACCGGACCGGAATGCGAAATATAATAGGTATATTATTATATTTTAGAGATACCTTTTATTCAAGAGAAATTCCATCTGCGGTTTAAATCCAGCCATTTGGCATATTTCCGCCCGTCTTGCAGAGCGGGCGGGCAGCGCTTATCTCTCGTCTGGTAAGTGTGTTTCAACGCGAAAGGCGTCGAGGAGTTCCGGATGATTTTTGATGCGGCGAGGCTTGCCTTCCACAATCTCTTTGCCGCCGAAACCCGGTCGGTCTTCTGGAAGGTTCTGGGGCTCACGCTTCTCGTGCTTGCGGCGCTGTGGTTCGCCATTCGGTCGATCTTCATTTATTTCGCCCTGCCGTGGGTGGATACGCTGATCCCCGGCGTGCCGGACTGGGCGGGCTGGCTAACCTTCGTTTTCGCCATTTTCGCCGGCATCGGGCTGGCGCTGGCGCTCGCGCTGCTCATTTCGCCGGTCACCGCCGTCATTGCCGGCCTGTTTCTCGACGATGTCGCCGAAGTGGTTGAGAAAAAGAGCTATCCGAACGATCCGCCGGGCAAGGCGATGCCGGTCGGCGAGGCCGTTCTGTCGTCCATCAAGTTCTTCGGTGTCGTTATTGCCGGCAACCTTGTCGCGCTGTTGCTGCTTCTGGTGCCGGGTATCAATCTCATCGCGTTTTTTCTGGTGAACGGCTATCTGCTCGGCCGGGAATTCTTCGAATTCGCGGCGATGCGTTTCCGCTCGCCCGCCGAAGCGAGGTTGTTCCGCTCAAAACACCGCACCACCGTTTTCATGGCCGGGCTGGTGATAGCGGCCTTCCTGGCGGTGCCGTTCCTCAACCTGTTGACGCCGCTTTTTGCCGCCTCGATGATGGTGCATCTGCACAAGGCCGTCAGCCGGCGCGATCCCTCATTCGCTAGCGGCCGCACCGAACAACTGCGCGGGTAATTCCACCAGCGGCGCTGGAATATCGAAGGTCTTTTCTGGCGATTTGCAGATATCGGCAATCACGCAGCGTTCGCATTCCGGCTTTCGCGCCTTGCAGCAATAACGCCCGTGCAGGATCAGCCAGTGATGAGCATGGAACAGATATTGTTCGGGAATGATGCGGATCAGCCGGTCTTCAACCTCGTCAGGGGTTTTGCCCGGCGCAAGACAGAGCCGGTTGGCAATGCGGAAGACGTGTGTATCCACCGCAAGCGTGGGCACGCCGAAGGCCATGGACATCACCACATTGGCCGTCTTGCGGCCCACACCCGGCAGGGTCACCAGCTCCTCGCGGGTTTTCGGCACCTCGCCGCCGAAATTGTCGATCAGCATCTGCGACAGGGCAATGACGTTTTTCGCCTTGTTGCGGTAAAGCCCGATCGTCTTGATATAACCGATCAGTTCTTCCTCGCCGAGCGCCAGCATCTTTTCCGGCGTATCGGCCACCTTGAACAGCGCGCGCGTGGCCCGGTTCACGCCCACATCGGTCGCCTGCGCGGAAAGCGCCACGGCCACCAGCAGGGTGAAGGGATTGGTATGTTCCAGCTCGCCTTTCGGCTCCGGTCGCTGAATGGAAAAGCGCCGGAAGATTTCGGTAAGCTCGTCCTTCGAATAGGCCGTTTTCACCCGCGCCGGCTTGCGCGCGGATGCCGGATTTGACTTTTTCAATGTTTGGGTGCTGGATCGTTTTTTGGCGACTGTCATGGACTATCTATAGCCAGCCCGCCTTGAGGAAAGCAACGTGGATACGCTCAACGACCAGCCGATTTTCGCGGCGGAACTCGTTCCGCACCGTTCGCTTGGCAGAAGGGGTTTCCGGCTGCTCCTGCTTTTCTCCGGCCTGGCCTGCCTTGTCTATGGCGGCTTCTTCCTCGCCACCGGGGCATGGCCGGTCGGCCTGTTCTTCGGGCTGGATTTCCTGCTGCTTTATGCCGCCTTCCGCGCCAATTACCGGGCGGCGAAGGCGCGGGAAGAGGTCAGCGTCTCGCGCACCAGCCTGTCGATCCGCAAATTTTCTCCCGCCGGGCGGATGGTGGAGCATCGCTTCAATCCCTTCTGGGCGCGCTTCAGGGTGAGGCGGCATGACGAGATCGGCATCGTCTCCATGCATGTGACGGGTGAAGGCCGGGCGACCGATATCGGTTCGTTTCTCAATCCGGATGACCGGGAAAGTTTCGCGAAGGCGTTTGGTGGCGCGCTGGCGACTGTGCGGCGGCGGATGTAAGAGGATAATCCAGCTCTCCCTCCGTCATTCCGGCCCTGAGCCGGAATCCAGCCGACGCGCGTCCGCGCGGCGGAAAAGACTCCTTTCAGCCCAAGGACTTGGGCTGGCTGGATACCGGCTCGAGGCCGGTATGACGGTAGAAATGGAGCAGGGCGCAAGAAACGGGTGGAGACGCAGTCGCTTTAATGGTTTTCTCTTACCCGTTAGGAGATTTGCGATGAACGCCAATATTACGCTGAACGAAGACATCACCCCCATCGGAACGGATTACGACACGGTGCGCGGGGTTATCGAGCTTTTGACGCTGGATTATCGCGAGCAGCCCTCCCTCGAAGCCATTGCCGCAGAGCTTGGCCAGTCGCCGACGCAATTGCAGAAGACCTTCACCCGCTGGGCCGGCCTTTCGCCCAAGGCATTCCTGCAGGCCGTAACGCTCGATCATGCCAAGCGGCTGTTGCGCGAAGAGGATTTACCGCTGCTGGAAACTTCCATCGAGGTCGGTATGTCTGGCCCCGGACGCCTGCACGATCTGTTCGTCACCCATGAGGCCATGTCGCCCGGCGAATGGAAGGCCAAGGGCGGCGGGCTGACGATCCGTTACGGTTTCCACACCTCGCCCTTCGGTCTTGCGCTAGTGATGGTGACAGATCGTGGCCTTGCCGGCTGCGCCTTCGCCGATCCGGGCGAGGAAAGGGCCTGTTTCGAGGACATGGCCGGCCGCTGGCCGAATGCGGAATATCTCGAGGATCGCGAAGCGACGGCGCCCTATGCCGCCCGCATCTTCGACCCGTCCATGTGGTCGGCGGACAGGCCGCTGCGCGTCGTGCTGCTCGGCACGGATTTTCAGGTGCGGGTCTGGGAAAGCCTCCTGAAAATCCCGATGGGCCGCGCGGTTACCTATTCGCACATCGCCTGCGATATCGGCCAGCCCACCGCGTCGCGTGCGGTCGGTGCGGCGGTCGGCGCCAACCCGGTGTCCTTCGTGGTTCCCTGTCATCGCGCTGTCGGTAAAAGTGGGGCGCTGACGGGCTATCACTGGGGCCTGACCCGCAAGCGGGCGATGCTCGGCTGGGAAACGGGGAAGGTGTGAGGCGAGGCTTGGATTGTCTTTGCCGATCTGCCTGGGATCGGTTATTCTTGGCCCATGAAAAGCACGATTGAACTTCCCGACGATCTTAAACACCGGCTGGATATCTTGGCCGAGCGCTCGAACTCGACTCCAAGCCGCATCATAGAAGATGCGCTTTCTCATGGACGTTCTCTGGCATGGCAGGAGAAATGGACGAGCGGCGTGAGGGCAGGGTTGGCGGAGGCCGATGCCGGGGAGTTTGTTACTGAAGAAGAAATCAACGTCGTTCTGAATAAATATGCCAAGGCCTGAAACGCGTGCGGTTGGTTTGGACGCGGCGTTATCTCCGGGAGCTTGATGCTATAGGCGACTATATCGCCGAACGTAATCCGCGTGCGGCAGTAAAAGTCGTTAGGGCAATTCACCAGACGACGGCACGTCTTTTGTCCGATAATCCTCATTTAGGACGCAGTGGCGAAATCGAAGGGACTAGGGAGCTGGTTATTTCCGGCCTGCCCTACATCGTCGCCTATCGCGTGACGGAGCAACAGGTCGAAATCCTGTTCGTGCAACATGCCGCTCGCGAATGGCCCGACGAGGCCTAAACCAGCTCCATCAACGCTCGCGCTGCCGCCTCATCTGTTATCAGCGTATTGCACCCGATCCGCTTGATCGTGGCGCGGATGGCGATGGCGCGGTGGGCGCCGCCGGAGGCCAGCACGATGTGTTTCGCCTTGCGCAGCGTGTCGAGATCGATTGCCATGGCGCGCTGGTTGATCGGGTGATCGACCGAGCGACCTTCGGCATCGATGAAATTGAACATGGTGTCGCAGACGCAGCCGGCATCGATGAGTTCCTGCAGCGTCGCCTTGGAAATGAAACCCTCCGACAGCGAGGTCGAATGCGGCCCGATATCGCCGCAGGAGACGATGGCGAGATCGAGCGTTTCGGCGAGATCGTAAAGCGTCGCAAGCCCGCATTTTTCGATCAGCGCCCGTTTGGTCTCAACCGAATCCACCAGCAGCGGCGCAAGGAACATGTAACATTCCGCCCCGAGCGCGCTCGCCAGCCGCCAGGTGTAATCGAGCGGGTTGGTCTGGTGCACGGCGACGATACCGCCGAGCAGCGAGACGACCTTGCAATTTTCCCGGCGCGGCGGGCGGAAGCTGGAAAGCGAGGCGGTCATGGTGCGGCCCCAGCCGACGCCGATGGTGGCCTCGTTCGGCACCGCTTCGGAGAGGAATTGCCCAAGCGCCAGCCCGACCGCCTTGGCCGTGCCTTCGGCATTCGTCTTATCCGGGGATGGGCCGGGGGAAGGGATGATCACCGCCTCGTCCAGCCCATAAGCCGCCTCCAGCCGGCCGGCCAGCTCGACGAAGTCCTCGATGCCTTCGTTGATCCATATCTGTACTTCGGAGCGTTTCATCGCCTCGTCCAGCAGGCGGATGACGGTGGAGCGGCTGATGCCGAGTTTTTCCGCGACGTCTTTCTGCGTCATGCCCTGATTATAATAGAGCCATGCGGCGCGCAGCCGCAGAGACGCCGCTTCCGAATAGGCCGTATGGGTTTCTCTTCTCAGTTTCGCCACGGTTTCCGCCATTCTTTATTAGCGGCCGAGTATCGCAGGCGTGAAACTTATGTCAATTGCGATGCGCAAATGTCTTGACTTTCGACCTTGCCGCTTGCGATAGTCGGAGCCGGACAAACCGCGATTTCGGCCTTGGGCGCACCCTTGGTGCGGGAACGAAATGACGGCAGAGCAAGTTTTCAAGAGATCATGAAGGATCATTCGATATGACGTCCAAACTCGAACAACTTCGCGCCATCACCACGGTCGTTGCCGATACCGGCGATATCGAGGCGGTTGCGCGCCTGAAGCCGGTGGATTGCACCACCAACCCCACCATCGTTCTCAAAGCGCTCGGCACACCGGCCTTTGCCGATGCGGTGAAGGAAGCCGTCGCCTGGGGCAAGAAGCAGGGCGGCCAGTCCGACGCCGTCGTCGCTGCCGTTGCCGACCGTCTTGCCATTTCCGTCGGTGCGGCTCTTGCCGGCCTCGTTCCCGGCCGTGTGTCGACCGAAGTCGATGCCGACCTCTCCTTCGATACGCAAGCCTCCATCACCAAGGCGCGCCACATTATCGCCGCCTATAAGGAGCGCGGCATCGAGCGTGAACGCATCCTCATCAAGCTCGCCTCCACCTGGGAAGGCATCAAGGCTGCCGAAGTTCTCCAGTCCGAAGGCATCGACTGCAACCTGACCCTGCTCTTCTCTCAGGCCCAGGCGATTGCCTGCGCCGAAGCCAAGGTCTTCCTCATCTCGCCCTTCGTCGGCCGTATTCTCGACTGGTACAAGAAGTCCACCGGTGAGACCTACACCGCCGAAACCGATCCGGGCGTCGTTTCGGTGCGCAGCATCTACAATTACTACAAGGCCAATGGCATCAGCACCGTCGTCATGGGCGCCTCCTTCCGCAATGTCGGCGAAATCGAAGCGCTGGCCGGTTGCGACCGCCTGACGATCAGCCCGGCGCTGCTGGAAGAGCTGGACAAGGACAGCGGCAAGCTGGAGCGCAAGCTTTCGCCCGACAATATCAAGGCAGAGCCGCTGCAGTCGCTCGACGAAAAGGCATTCCGCTGGGCGCTCAACGAAGATGCGATGGCCACCGAGAAGCTCTCGGAAGGCATCCGCCTCTTCGCCAAGGATCTGGTGACGCTGCGCGAAATGGTCCGCAAGGAACTGACGCTGGCTGCGGCCTGATACAAAAAGGGGGAACCATCCACGTTCCCCCACGTTTAAGAGATATAAATCTCCAGTCACTCAAAACGCGATCGGGTCCCTGCCGGTCGCGTTTTTTTGTGCGTTTCAGGAATTTCCGTTTCCCGTCGCCACTTCGGAGATCCGCTTTGCCGCCTCGCGGATCAGCGCTTCACAGGCCTCGCGTGTCGGGGCCTTGCCGCCAAGCGGGGGTAATATAGGGGCAGGTGATGACGGCAAGCGCCGTGCCGTCCAGCGTCAGCACCGGGGCGGAAATATTACGCACGCCGGCGGTCTGAAGGCTGTCCATGGATTCGAAACCGTTTTTGCGTACCTCCGCCAGCCGCCCGGCAAGGTCCGGCGGCACGGTTTCGCCGCCGCCGCGCACCTGTTCGGTTACCATGATCTGGCGCTGCGCTTCCGTCTGGAAGGCCAGAAGCACATGGCCGGAGCCGGTGTGGAACAGGCTCATCTGCGCACCGACCCGCATGGACATGGCCCAATAGGTGGACGATTCCTGTTGGGCGATGACAACGACGCTGCCGCGATCATAAACCGCCAGATGACAGGCCTGCTCGGCGCTCGCCGAAAAATCGCGCATGACCGGTGCGGCGAAAGAAACCAGCCGGCGGATCGGCGCGTGGAAATGCGCCAGCCCGAACATCTTCAGCGTCAATGAGAAGCGGTCGCCGTCAAGCCGCTGCACATAGCCGCGGCGCACCAGCCGGTCCAGCATGCGATAAAGCTCGTTCGGGCTTTTGCCGATAGACTTGGCGATCTCGATCTGCGTCAGCCCGCCATCGGTGCGGGCCAGAAGTTCGAGAATGTCCAGACCCTTGTCGAGGGCGGGAGCGCGATATCTTTCGCTGTCGTCGTCGGTCATCTGGCCTCGATGGTGTTTTGCGCAGTCGCCGGGTGGGTAGCCTGAAAATATGGTTGCCCGATAGCCGACATCCACGCAAGTTTGCTTGACGCCATATGAATACCGCGTTTACATATGAATTGTCGATCCATATTTGAGATCATCGAAATTCAGCGGTCCGGTCCCCGAAGGGCGGGCGGGCCTTAGCGGGAGGCTATTCATGGTGCAGGATTTTAACGGCCGGACAGTGGTGATCACCGCCGCCGGTCAGGGTATCGGCCGGGCGGCGGCGGAGCGGTTCGTCTCGCTCGGCGCGCGCGTCATCGCCACCGATATCAATGAGCAGGCGCTTTCGACGCTGAAGGGTGCGGAAACCCGGGTTCTGAACGTGCTGGATGGCGATGGCGTCAAGGATTTCGCCGCCGATATCGGTCATGCGGATGTGCTGTTCAACTGCGCCGGCTTCGTTCATTCCGGCACCATTCTCGATTGCGAAGAAAAGGACTGGGATTTCTCCTTCGATCTCAACGCCAAGGCCATGTATCGCACCTGCCGCGCCTTCCTGCCCGGCATGCTGGAAAAGGGCAAGGGCGCAATCGTCAACATGTCCTCTGTCGCTTCCAGTGTGAAGGGCGTGCCGAACCGTTTCGCTTATACCGCCTCCAAGGCGGCCGTGGTGGGTCTGACCAAGGCGATTGCCGCCGATTTCGTCACCAGGGGCATTCGCTGCAACGCCATCTGCCCCGGCACGGTCGATAGCCCGTCCTTGCATGACCGCCTGCGCGCCACCGGCAATTACGAACAGGCGCTGGCCGATTTCATCGCCCGCCAGCCGATGGGCCGTATCGCCACGCCGGAAGAAATCGCGGCACTCGTGACGTATCTCGCTTCTGATGAGGCAGGCTTCACCACCGGCCAGATTCACGTCATTGACGGCGGCTGGACTGGCTGAATCTTTTTAAGGGAGAGAGGAGAGGCAACCGGCGTGAAAACCGGTCGCCTTTTTCGTTCAGACGACGGCGCTTCCGGCCATCAGTGCAAGCACGAGGAAGACCAGGAAGATCACCACGGCGATGAAGAACAGGATTCGGGCCACGCCCGCCGCGGCTGCCGAAATGCCGGTAAAGCCGAATACGCCCGCGATCAAAGAGATAACAAAGAAAATAAGAGCCCACTTCAGCATGGCGCTTCCCCTTTTGCATAATTTTCCCGAGCCCGCCGCCCCGCGACAGGCTCGGTAAAATGACGCGCAAAAGGCGAAAATGTTCCATACGCCCGCAAAAATCGTTGTTTTAGAGTGTTTTCGCTTTTCTTCGAATAGCGAAAACACTCTAACTCTTTGTTTTGGCGCATTTCCGGACGGAAAACCGGGCTCCACTTTTCCTGGAAATGCTCTAGAAACCCGTTTCACGCGCCGCATCGATCCGGCGGGCATTCCAGGTGGTGCGGATGAAGGTGGCGACGAAAGCAAGGCTCATGAACATGACGATGGTGGGGGCCGGTGCGCTGTCGATGAGGAAGCTCAGCCATATGCCTGCCAGCGATGAGGTTATCGCCACCGCAATGGCCACCAGCAGCATGGCGGAAAAACGCCGGGTCAGCAGGAAGGCGATTGCGCCCGGCGCGACCAGCATGGCGACCGAGAGGATGATACCCACCGCCTTCAGCGCCCCGACGACGGTGAGCGACAGAACCATCAACAGGCCATAATGCAGGACACGCACCGGCAGGCCGATGGCTTTCGCATGCTGCGCGTCGAAGGCGTTGACCAGCAGATCCTTGCGCAGAATGCCGAGAAACAGCGTGGCGAACAGCGCGATCAGGCCTGTCTCCAGCATGTCCGACGGCGCGATGCCCAGCATGTCGCCGAAGAGAATGTGGTCGAGATGCACATCGCTCTGCACCTTCACATAAAGCACCAGCCCCAGCCCGAACATGCTGGAAAAGACGATGCCGAGCACCGTGTCTTCCTTGATGCGGCTGTTTTCCTTGATGAAACCGGTGCCGAGCGCGCAGATCATGCCGGCGATGAAGGCGCCGATGGAAAGCGGGATGTTGACGATATAGGCCAGCACCACGCCGGGCAGTACGGCGTGGGAAACCGCATCCCCCATCAGCGACCAGCCCTTCAGCACCAGAAGACAGGAGAGCATCGCCATCGGCACGGCGATCATCAACGTGATCACGAAGGCATATTGCATGAAGGGCAACTGAAACGGCAGCATGGCGAGTTCGAGATATTCGCTCATGGCGTTTCCCCCAGCGCTTTGCGGGCTTTGGCCCGGGATGCGAGAAGCCCGTGCTTGGGCGCAAAGACGAAGGCGGCAAGGAAGATCGCGGTCTGCAGCACGACGATGACGCCGCCGGTCGCGCCATCGAGGAAATAGCTGAGATAGGCGCCGACGAAGCTGGTGGCCGCGCCGATGATGAGGCTCATCAGGATCAGCCGCTCGAAACGGTCGGTCAGGAGATAGGCGGTGGCGCCCGGCGTCACCACCATGGCGACGACGAGGAAGGCCCCGACGGTCTGAAGGGCGGCAACCGTGGAAGCGGCCAGCAGGGTGAAGAAGATCACCTTCAGCACTTCCGGCTTCAGCCCCACGGTGCGGGCGTGGTTCTCATCGAAGAACACCACCATGAAGTCACGCCATTTCAGTGCCAGCACGATGAGGCTGATGCCGCCGATCAGCGCGAGCTGGATGGTGTCTTCGGCGGTGATCGCCAGAATATTGCCGAGCACGATGGTCTGGATATTCACCGAGGTGGGCGAGAGCGACACCATGAACAGGCCAAGCCCGAAAAACGAGGTGAAGATCAGCCCGATGATCGCGTCTTCCTTCAACCGCGTCTTCTGGTTCAGGAACAGCATGGAACCGGCCGCAAGCCCGCCGGAAAGGAACGCACCGAGCGAAAAGGGCAGGCCCAGCATATAGGCGCCCGCCACGCCCGGAACGATGGCATGGGACAGCGCATCGCCGATCAGCGACCAGCCCTTCAGCATCAGATAGGCCGAGAGAAAACCGCAGACGCCGCCCACCAGTGCGCTGACCCAGATGGCGTTCAGCATGTAACCGTAAGTGAAGGGCTCAAGAAGGCTGTTTATCATCGACTTTTTCTTTCGGAGCCTCAGGGTCGCGCCCGTTCTGGCCATTCTTGCCGTAGATCACGAAAGGCCGCTCGTCATCGGTAATGACCTTCACCCGGCGCGGATCGGCGTCGTTATGCAGGTCTGCCCCGCCAAGCACGAAGTGGCGCAGGCTGCCGCCGAAGGCTTTTTGCAGGTTCTCCTCGTTAAAGGTATCCGCCGTCTTGCCCGATGCCAGCACCGTGCCCTTGACGAAGACGGCGCGGTCACAGAATTCCGGCACGCTGCCGAGATTATGGGTGGAGACCAGCATGACGCGGCCCTCATCGCGCAGCGCCTTCAAAAGTGCGACGATCTGCTCTTCCGTTGTCACATCGACACCGGTGAAAGGCTCGTCCAGCAGGATCACCTGACCCTCCTGCGCCAGCGCGCGGGCCAGAAACACCCTCTTCTTCTGCCCGCCGGAGAGTTCGCCGATCTGGCGCTTGCGATAGTCCAGCATATTGACGCGTTTCAGCGCCTCTTCGACCATGTGATGGTCACGTTTCGAGGGGATGCGCAGGAAATTCATGTGGCCGTAACGGCCCATCATCACCACATCCTCCACCAGCACCGGAAAGCTCCAGTCCACCTCCTCGGCCTGCGGCACATAAGCGACGAGGTTTTTCCTGAGCGCTTCCTTCACCGGCAGGTCGAAAATAGAGACGGAACCGGCGGCCAGTGGCACGAAACCCATGATGGCCTTGAAAATCGTGGACTTGCCGGCGCCATTGACGCCGACAAGTGCAGTGATCGTTCCGCGGGGGATGGAAAAGCTGGCATTTCTTAATGCGGTGTGGCCGTTTCGATAGGTCACTGTCGCATTTTGAACCGTCAGGCCGCCGCCTGATTTTTTACTGCCCATTCTCATGAAGACAGCCCCTTGGCGATGGTTTCGCTGGTCACGCGCAAAAGGTCCAGATAGGTCGGAACCGGGCCGTCCGCCTCGCTCAGCGAGTCCACATAGAGGATGCCGCCATAGGCCGCTCCGGTTTCCTTGGCCACCTGCTGGGCGGGATCGGCGGAAACCGTGCTTTCGCTGAAGATGACGTGGATATTGTGCTCGCGCATGGCGTCGATCACGCCGCGCACCTGTTGCGGTGTGCCCTGGCTGTCGGCATTGACCGGCCACAGGAACAGTTCCTTCAGGCCGAAATCGCGGGCGAGATAGGAAAACGCGCCTTCGCTCGTTACCAACCAGCGCTTGTTTTCCGGCAGAACGGAAAGCGTGTCGCGGATCGGCTGCACGGTGGCTCTGATCTTGTCCGAATAGGCCTTGGCATTGGCGGCATAGACATCGGCATGGGCGGGGTCGATTTCGGTCAGGCCCTTGCGGATATTTTCCACGTAGATCAAGGCGTTATCGGGGGACATCCAGGCGTGCGGATTGGGTTTGCCCTGATAGGCGCCGCCGCTGATCGCCATGGGTTCCACGCCTTCGCTCACCGTCACGCTCGGCACGCCGGAAAGATTGGCCAGGAACTTTTCGAACCACAATTCAAGATTGAGGCCATTGCGAAGCACCAGATCGGCCTTGCGGGCTTTAAGAATATCGCGCGGCGTTGGCTGGTAGTTGTGAATTTCAGCGCCCGGCTTGGTAATGCTTTCCACCTCGGCCGCATCGCCCGCCACATTGCGCGCCATGTCGGCGATGATGGTGAAGGTCGTCACGACGGTCGGTTTTTCCTGAGCAAGGGCAGCGCCGGGAAGAAAAAGCGAAAAAGCGAAAATGGTGTGGCGGATTTTATGGAAGTTCACGGGGCTCACCAGATTTTGTTGCGATTAATTCGCAATACCATCTGTTATAAAATCACGCTTGTCAACGCTATTGCAAATCATTCGCAAATTAGCGCATTTCGCAAATGTCCGAAAATGGTGCGTTTTTGCCGGTGTTGCGCCGGCGGGATTAAACTTTTTTCAATGAGAAAGCGGCACTATCGCAAGGCTCGGACAGCGTGGTCCGAAGCTTGTCCCGCGTGTGTTCCTCATCCTTCGAGCCACGTTTTGGGGTGAGGGCGTAAGACGGGGTACTTGATGTCAGGATGTTGCGGGTGAAAGCTGTATTCGGACGAATGCGGTTTTCGCGCAAGCTCGTTATGATTGGAGGCGGGATCCTGCTTTTGGCGGGTGCGACCGGCTCTGCTGCCGTGTTTATCGGCAGCGAGCGGCTGCTCGGCCCATCCTATGCCTCCACCAACGGGCTTTCCTGCGACGCGGTCCAGACGGTCAATATCCGCAAGAACGGTTCCCTATGGATCCGCAAATTCATTCGTACCCAGGGCGGTGACGGCACAGAGCGGCTGAAGACTGCGCTTCGTGTCGCAAAGGCGGTTTACGACAAGCAGAAACCCGATCTGGTTCAGGTCTCCGTGCTCGACAAGAACGGTCCGCAGCTGCGCTCGGAAATGCGTGGCCGTGCCATTGCCGCACAGGTGGTTTTCATTCCCGATCCGGCAAAAATTCCCGAAGGCGCGGATGCCCATCGTTATTCGGCCTTTTATTACGATGGCGCCGCCAATGCCAGTGGCCAGTTTTACGGCCTGCGCATCGATCTGCCGCTGGAAGATGCCGAGGCGCTGGCGGCAGGCCTCAGCGATTCGGCCGATTGTGCGACCCCGGCTCTCGATGGCGGTTCTGAAGGCCATGAAGCAAAACCCGCGAAAAGTGCGACGGGACACGGCGAAACCAAAGATGACGGGGCGGGCGGCCACGGCGGCGCGCCGGCGGAAGCCAAAGACGGCGGGGCCGACCATGGCGAAACCCCGTCTCCCGAAGCGCATGGCGAACCGGCTGCCGACGAACTTCTGACCTCGACGCCGGAAGCCGATGGCGGCAGCATCTTCAGCCTGTCTTATCTGAAATCGCTGATCTTCGGCAAAGGCTCGACGACCGCGCAGGCGGCGGAAGAAAAGCCGGCTGCCGAAAATGCGCCGGCGGAAGAACCCGCTGCGGAGAAAAAGGCCGCGAGCCACTAAGCGGGCGAGGGCGGTTTCTCTCCCCGAATCCTTCCGGGGCTCCCATCTGACGTGTCAGATATCCGGCCCGATCCGCAGGCGGCCAGCGGGATTTGGAAATTTCTTCCGTTTGTTGGCGATTGCCGGAGAGAAACTCTGCGACAGGGCGGCAAAGGCGGCAATGCGGGCGATCAGCTTTTCCCGATCCCCCTTTGTCACGGCTTCGTAGCTCTTGATCTCGTCGATATAGCCCGTCAGCCAGTCTTGATATTTGCCTTCGTTCCACAGCCGCTCAGTCGCAAACACCGTGTCTTCCAGCCGATCATAGGCAACGAGCGTCCGTCGCCAGCGATGCTCGTCGAAATCCAGCGCGCCGTTGGCGAAGAGCGATCCGACCTCGAGGCCGTAGCTCATCAGCTTCGCAGAGCGTTCCGGCGGCATGGTGAGGTTCAGCCCGCCTTCCTCCTCGTTGAGGAAAACGCAGGCGATGCGTTCTCTCTGGCCCGGCATGGTGGCGAGCGACTGATCCTGCCAGTCCTTCGCCGAACTGAGGATGCTGCCGAGAAAGCCGCTCATTTTTTCCATCTTGTGAACGGGCACGCCGATCCCTTCGCCCGCCGCTTGCGGGATCGTGACGCGCTTGCCGCTGCTGGCGATGGATTTCGGCAATTCATCGAGGCTAAGCGCGAAAGTGGGACGCGACGGAAGCAGGGCATCGAAAAGATGGATGGGAAAGTTGCTGCTGATGCCGCCATCGGAGAACCAGATTTTCGCCTTCATGACGGGCCGCGCTTTGCCGCCGAGACGCTGCACGATATCCAGCGTGCCGCGATCGTTGGTATAGGCCGGAATGGCCTTGAACAGCACCGGGAAGCTCAGGCTCATGCGTGTCGCGATGATGACCGGCAACTGGGCGGGTTCTGGAAAAGCCTTGAGTTCGGGAAAGGGGCCGCCCGGTGTTGCGATCTGCTTCAGCCAGTTCATCACGGCCGCGGGAAAGAGCTGGCTCCATTCCGCCGGGTCGTAAGCCACCATGAGATTGGTGGTCGGAAGCGTGTGCGGCCGCCGCATCGACAGGTTCGTCGTGACCATCTTCAGGTTGATGACCGGCTTCTCCGGCTCCGCGCCGATGAGATCGCCGAAGGTCAGCGGTGGCGCGGTTGCGGCGTCGCTGCCGAAAGCGATGTCCTGGATCGATGCGTGAAGCCATTCCGTGAGGCCCGGAACCTCGGCATCGGAAACCGTTAGTCCCGAGCAGAAACCGAAGCCGTCCCTTGGCAACCGGTAGAAAACCAGCCACAGGATCTGGCCGAGGATGCCGGCCAGCATTCCCACCAATCCGCCGAGAACCGACCCGGCCCAACCGCCGCCCAGAACCCACAAGGCGCCGGCGCCGATGACAATGCCAACTATGGCTGCCAGCGAAAAAGCCAGGAGCAAGCCCAAAACCTTGCCCGGCCAGCCGCCGGCCTGCGCCCACAGCAGGTAACGCATCAGCGGGCGAAAACGGCGCTGCGGCTGGAAAAGCCTGTCCAGAATAGTGGGTATCGTGTCGCAATGAGCCTGCAGGCGGATGAAGCCATCCGGATCGTTTCTGACCGTGCGGGAATATTCCGCCGCCGCCGCAAAGGCGGCGGCAATCGCCCCGGCCGATGTGCCGCCTATCGAGCGGAAGCGATACCGGCGCGCCAGTTCCAGAACGGCATAGGGATAAACGACGCCGGAGGTGATGCCGCCTTTCATCACCACGTCGCATTCCTTTTCAGGTGCGGCGAACATATCGGGCTGGTATTTGGGAAGCTCATTCTCGGGCATGCGTATCTCCCCCGGCGGCTCCTGATCGAAAGCCGTCAAACACAATGCGAATGATGGAGAATGGGTATCACAAGTTGAGGGGAAGTCGCCAGTATATTCTACTGAAAGTTAAATAAACTGACGCGATCCGTTCGCTGAAAGCCGGATAGTTACTTGCGAGCGTCTATCTATGGAGGGGAAAACCGACAGACAAACGGGGCGAAACCTCGCCACACTCTCCGACGTCAAGAAAATACGCCCCTTCGCCACTAGCAAGAAAGTTGGGGCGCGGAAGGCGGCCGCGAGGCCGCCCCTGGTTTCGTCCGATCAGTCCGCCTTGTTGCGACGGGCCGGGAAGAGGATGACGTCGCGGATCGACGGGGCGTTGGTCAGAAGCATGATCAGGCGGTCGACGCCGATGCCGAGGCCGCCGGCGGGCGGCATGCCCTGGTCGATGGCGTCGAGGAATTCGTCGTCCAGCTGCTTGTCCTTTTCACCGCGGGCGTGCGCCTGTTCCAGCTGCTCGACCATGCGGCGGCGCTGTTCTTCCGGATCGTTGAGTTCGGAGAAGGCGTTGCCCACTTCCCAAGCGTTGCAATAGCTTTCGAAACGCTCGACGAGGCGCGGCTCGCCCGGCACTTCCTTGGCGAAGGGCGAGATGTCCTTCGGGAAATGCGTGACGTGGCTCGGCTGGATCAGCGTGCCTTCCACCTTCTCCTCGAAGATGAAGGCAAGGCATTCGCCCCAGGTCCAGTCCTTCTCCACCGCAAAACCGGCGGCCTTGGCAGCGGCACGGGCTTCTTCGTCGGTCTTGATGGCGAGAAAGTCGATACCGGTCGCTTCCTTCACCGCGTCGGGCATCGGCACGCGCTTGAACGGGCCCTTGAAGGAAATCGTCTGGCCCTGGAATTCCACCTCGGTCGTACCGTGCAGGGCAATCGCCAGCGTCTCGAACAGTCGCTCCACGAGACCCATGATGTCTTCGTAATCGGCATAGGCCCAGTAGCACTCCATCATGGTGAATTCAGGATTGTGCCTTGTGGAAACGCCTTCGTTGCGGAAGTTGCGGTTGATTTCGAAGACCTTGTCGGTGAGGCCCGAAACCAGCGTGCGCTTCAGGAACAGTTCCGGCGCGATGCGCAGATACATGTCCATCTTTAGCGTGTTGTGGAAGGTCTTGAACGGATCGGCCGTTGCGCCGCCATAGATGGTCTGCAACATCGGCGTTTCCACTTCGAGGAAGCCTTCGGCCTCCATGAAGCGGCGGATGCCGGAGAGGATCTTCGAGCGCTGCAGGAAGCGCAGCTTGGATTCCTCGTTGGAGAGGATATCCAGATGACGCTTGCGGTAACGCAGCTCAATGTCGGAGACGCCATGCCACTTTTCGGGCATCGGCAGCAGCGACTTCGTCAGCATGGTGATTTCTTCAGCGTTGATCGTCAGCTCGCCGCGCTTGGTGCGGCGCACCTTGCCGGTCACGCCAATGATGTCGCCGATATCGATCATCGGCAGCAGGTTGCGCGCCGCTTCCGGCGTCGTATCCTTGTGGGAGAAGATCTGCACCTTGCCGGAGGCGTCATGGATATCCATGAACATGCCGGAATTGCGCGAGGAATAAACGCGGCCGGCCACCGTCACCGTATCGCCGGTTTCGACGTCGGCTTCGATATCGGCATATTTTTCCGCCAGCTCCGCATTGGTCAGCGTGCGGTGGAAATGCGCCGGATAGACATCGCCGATCTGCTCGCGCAGCAGCGCGAGTTTCTGGCGGCGCACCTCGGTGGCGTCGGAGGAGAGGGCGGTGGTTTCTGTCGTCTTGTCGTTCATCGTATTCGCCTTCAGCGGCCTTGTTCGTTGCGGTTACCCTGTGCGCTCCGGGCTTACCCCCTCTGTCCTGCCGGACATCTCCCCCTCAAGGGGGGAGATCAGATGCCGCGCCCGCCCGTTCCGTGGGCAAGGTGTCAGCCGCTTGTCGATCTCCCCCCTTGAGGGGGAGATGCCCGGCAGGGCAGAGGGGGGTACCCCGAGCAGAGGGGTATATTTCAGTCTGCCGGCGTCACCGCCAGCACATAACTATCAGCTTCCGCTGCCCACCATCGTGGCCACAACGGCAATCGCCATCTTCAGCCGCTGGCGCACCACGGAGCGGCCAAGCAGCGCCATCGAGTCAAACAGCGGCAGCGAGCGCGAGGAACCGGACATGGCGACGAAGAGCGGCGGCGTCACGACGCGCAGCTTCTTACCGGTGCGTTCGGCGACATCGCGCAGCTCGGCCTCGATCGCTTCCACATTCCAGTCCGGCATCTTTTCCAGATCGGCGGCAACCGTGGTGAGGATTTCGTGGATTTCCTCGGGTTTGCTTTTGAGCCCGGCGAAGGAAGCCGGCGTCAGGCCGACATCGCTCGCCAGCAGGAAGCCGGCGAGGTTCGGCAATTCGCCGAGCCTTGAAATGCGGCTCTGGGCAAGCTTCAGGCCTTCGGTCAGGCGGGCATTTTCCATCGCCCATTCCAGGGTGCGGGAAATGAACTCCTCCGGCGAAAGCTTTTCGCGCAGCCAGCGGCCGTTCAGCCAGTCCAGCTTCTGGATGTCGAAGATGGCGCCGGCCTTGGACAGCGCTTCCGGGTCGAACTTCGCCGCCAGCTCGTCCATGGTCAGAAGTTCTTCGCCTTCGGCGATCTGGATGAAGAACAGGCCAAGGAAGTTCATCAGCGCTTCCGGCAGGTAACCGAGCGCGGAATAATAGGAGATCGAGGTCGGGTTCTTGCGCTTGGAAAGCTTCGACTTGTCGGCATTGCGCATCAGCGAAAGATGCATAAACGTGGGCTGCTCCCAGCCGAAATAACGGTAAAGCAGAATGTGCTTGGGCACGGATGCCAGCCACTCTTCGCCGCGCGCCACATGGGTGATCTTCATCAGATGGTCGTCGATGACGTTGGCCATGTGATAGGTCGGCATGCCATCGGCCTTGATCAGCACCTGCATATCGACCGAATCCCAGGGGATCGAGACATCGCCATAAACGCCGTCATGGAAATCGCACGAACCTTCGGTCGGGATTTTCATGCGCACGACGTTGGGTTCGCCGGCGGCGACGCGGGCGGTGACTTCCTTGGCCTTGAGGTTAAGGCAGTGGCCATCATATTTCGGCGGCTTGCCGGCGGCGCGCTGGGCTTCGCGCATTTCTTCCAGCCGCTCGGGCGTGCAGAAACAGCGGAAGGCATGGCCTTTTTCCAGCAGCTCTTCGGCATAGGGCCAGTACATGGCCTTGCGCTCGGACTGGCGGTAGGGACCGTAAGGGCCGCCGACGTCAGGGCCTTCCGACCAGGTCAGCCCGGTCCAGCGCAGGGCTTCCAGCACCTTCTGCTCATATTCGAGGGTCGAGCGGGTGGCGTCGGTATCCTCGATGCGCAGGATGAACTCGCCGCCGTGTTTCTTGGCGAAGAGATAGTTGAACAGCGCGATATAGGCGGTGCCGACATGCGGCTCGCCGGTGGGGGAAGGTGCGATGCGGACGCGAACGCCGGAAGTGGTCATGAAATTCACTCGTCGTGACGTGGCAGTGACATCGGGGCGGTTTCACCCGTCTGTCACGATGTTTTCGTTTGGATGCGGCAGGAAATCATGTTGGAAGACGCAATGAAAGCGCCTTTTGCACATTCCCGTTCGGCTTCGGCTTAGGCCATATTCTGCCGCAGGCGTCAAGGAAATACGAAGCCCGCGCTGGTTCAGCGTCCTAGCCGAGAGTCCTAGTTCACTGGCCAGACATAAAGCAGCATGGGAATGCTGGCGATGACGATCATGATCGACAGCGGCAGACCGAGGCGCGGATAGTCGCTGAAGCGATAACCGCCCGGACCCATGACCAGCGTGTTGCACTGGTGGCCGATGGGGGTGAGGAAATCGCAGCCCGCGCCGATCGCCACCGCCATCAGGAAGGCCTCCGGCCGGAAACCGAGCGTGGTGGCGAAACCGGCGGCGATGGGGGCCATGACCAGCACGGTGGCGGCATTGTTGAGAAAGGGCGTTACCGCCATGGCGGTGAGCAGGATCATGCCGAGCGCCGCAAAGGGCGGCAATCCCTGTGCGGCATGGCCGAGCCAGGCGGCGATCAGTTCGCTTGCCCCGCTGGTACGCAGGCTGTCGCTGACGGGAATGAGGGCGGCGAGCATGACGAGGATCGGCCCGTCGATGGATTTATAGACCTCAGTGAGCGGTATTGCGCCGACGACGATCATCATGAAGGCGGCAGCGAAAAAGGCGACGGAGACCGGCAGCAGCCCGCTGCCGGCGGCGATCATGGCGGCAGCAAGCACGATGACCGGCAAAAGCGCGCGGCGCTGCACGCCCAGCAGGATTTCCCGCTGCGCCAGCGGCAAGAGCGAAAATTCCTGCAATACCTGCGGCAGGTTCTTGCGGCTGCCCTGTAAAAGAATGACATCGCCGGCCTGCAATGTCAGCTCGGAGAGCCGCTGGCTGACACGCTGGCCGCGCCGGCTGACGGCGATCAGATTGACGCCGCGCGTATAGGAGAGCGAAAGCTCGCGCGCGGAAATGCCGCTCAGCACCGATTCATTGCTGATTACCGCTTCCATGGAGATGAGATCGGCGGTTTTCTGGCCGTTCTCCGTCAGCGGCTTGCCGGAAAGCAGCAGCTTCGCCTGCGAGACGATGCGGTCCAGCCCCTCCGGGCTGCCTTCGAGGAGAATCGTGTCACCCGCCTTCAGCGTCACGTCGGGGAAGGGGGAGATGCGTCGCGGTCCGCGCAGGATCGTGCTGGCGATCACGTCGCCGTCGGCCTGTTTCAGCAATTCGCGCAGCGGCTTCTCCGCATGGGTGCTGTCGGCGGGCAGGGTGGCTTCGGCGGTATAGGCCGACTGGTCGAGAATATCCTCCACCGATGCCTGCTGGCGGTTGCGCACCGGCAGCAGCCGGTAACCGAAGGTCAGGAAGATGATGCCGATGACGGTCAGCCCCGCGCCGACGGGGGTGAAGTCGAACATCGAAAAACCCTGCCCGGTCATCTCCTCGCGCAGCCGCGAGACGACGATGTTGGGTGAGGTGCCGATCTGCGTCATCAGCCCACCCAGCAGGGCGGCAAAGGCCATGGGCATCAGATAATAGGAGACCGGGCTGCCGGATTTGCGGGCGAACTGGAAGGCGACCGGCATCATGATGGCGAGCGCGCCGATATTCTTGATGAAGGCCGACATAATGGCGACGACGATCATCAGGAAGGCGAGCTGCAGGCTCTTGGAGTGCATTTCGGGGAAATATTTCTTGATCGTCATATCGACGATGCCCGACCGCGCCACCGCCGAACTGACCACCAGCGCGCTGCCGACGATGATGACGATATCGTCCGAAAAACCGGAAAAAGCTTTTTCGAAAGGCACGACGCCGAGCGCCACCGCCACGAGCAGCGCACTGCATGCGACGACATCGTAACGCAGCCTGTCCCAGATGAACGCGACCATCATGCCGGCGATGACGGTGAAGGCGAGAATCTGGTCTGTCGTCATGCTGGCTTATGCTTTCGAAGGAGAGACGGCGGGAATGACTCTATCGATGAGGATATCGAAGAACGCAAGCCGGGGTGAAGCGGTTCCGGGGTGGTGATGTCATTCCTATCTCTTCGTCATACCGGCCGTGAGCGGGCATCCAACCGACGCGGCCTCACGCGGCGAGAAGAGTCTTTTCAGCC